>NZ_JBEXXK010000035.1:0-121663 GCF_040630405.1 Streptomyces sp. NPDC005811 | reverse complement strand
AGGACGCCAGGCCCTTCAAGTGGACCAAAACCGCCGACCAGATCCTCGACCGCATCTGCCGCTACTGCGACAGGATCTCAAAACCAGGTCACTAGCTCGTAACGGCTAGGAGGCGCAGATGGGTGAGCGCGGGTCCGTGCGGAGCGACAGCCGGGGAAAGTACCGCTTTCTCAGCGGGTGGGCCTCGCTGGCAGGTGTCGTGGCCTTCGTGGTGTGGCTCGCATTCGATCCGTTCGAGCTGTCCTGGAACCAGGTTTTCGGCGGCGCGGTGGCCCTGTCCGCAGCGGGCGCTGTCGCGAGCCTGCTGTTACGCCGGTGGGGGTGGGCACGTCGTTGGGGCAGCCGAATTCCTCCGCCGACGGGGCTGATCTCCAGGCTTGATGTGACATCGTCGCTGCTGGCACCCCGCTGGGCCAGAGCCCGATCGATCGCCGTGGGTTTCCTGATCTTCGCCGCCATGGCTGGATTCATGGGATGGAACGCCGGTCAGGAGGACCGGATCCTGCATAACCTCCGGGAGCACGGGCGCAGGGCCGAAGCGACCGTGGTCGCCATTGCCGGCCGGTCGGAGGAAGACTCGCCGAACTCCCTGGCTGTGCGCTTCGGTACACCGTCCGGCACCGTGCAAGCGCATATCGATGTCGGAGACGGCTCGGGAAACGACGCGAAGCCCGGAGGCCACGTGCCTGTCGTCTACAACCCGTCGGACCCCACGGAGGTCCGCCACGCCGACCGTCTGGACGGATCCGAGGCCGACGGGATTCGACTGGGTTCTGTGATCGCCGGACTACTCGCGGGCGGCTTTCTGGTGGGTACCGTCCGAGAGGTGATGCGTGTCAAAGAACAGACAGAAGCGGGAAAGACGCCGGACACCGCCCGCCCCGGAGCCTGAACGTCACGATGCAACTCGTCCTCGCGAAGCGGTATCGATTCCGCTAGTCGGCGGTGACTCCCCAGTAGCCGATCTGATCGGGCCTGCCGTCGCGGTAGAGCACCGTGCAGTTCCCCTGGGCGCGGCCCGGGAAGGGCAATCGCTCGGAATCGAGCGCGGCTTCCCATTCCCCGTGGGTGGGTCGGGCGTGAGGGGCCCATGCGCGGACCTCGGCGTCGGTCAGTGGGCGTATGAACGGGCCGTCGTCGGTGTTCGTGGGCTCGATCATGAGAGGGAAGTCCAGGACGGTGCCCGTGCCACCGGTGAAGATGTATTCGTGCCAGTCCGGGTCGTTCCATAGGTCCTCGACGGACCGGCCCTCGAAACCGTGGTCGTCGCGGGCCAGTTCGTCTTCCTGGGCCTGTCGGAAGGCGGCCACCGGATCACTCTGGTACGGGCCCGTGTGGCTCCATGCGTTGCCGCCCATCCGTGGTTCCTCCGTCACATTCGAACTGCCTGATACGGGGAAGCGTAGGAGAGGGCACTGACAGGGCTGGGGCGGCCTACGCGACGCTCGCGGGGTGCTCGCGTACCGCGATGCGAGCCAGCTTCGTCAGCATCATGCCGTTGCGGACCGCGACGACGTAGTCCACGGGGAGTCCGTGCATCCGTGTGCCGGGGCCCCGGAGGGGGTGCCAGTCGAGGGTCAGGAGGGTGTGCTCGCCCCAGGGGGTCAACGTCATGGCGATGCGAGCCGCGCCGAAGGGTTCTGCCCTGGCTTCCAGTTCCAGGCGGTGCCGCGGTTCGCAGATGCGGACGACGCAGGTGTCGTCGAGGGTCAGCGGGCCGGCGCCGACACGGACTTTCAGTCGGGCGCCCACGTCCGGCCAATGCGGGTCCACGGCCAGCACGTGCTGGGTTCCTGTCACCCACTCCCCGTAGCGGCGGCCATCGGAGAGCAGGCTCCAGACTTCGGACGGCGAGCTCAGGATCAGTCGGCGGTTCCGGGCCATGGTCACGCTCCTGGGGGATGGGCAGCCCGGAGGCATCCCCGGTCAGGGCGTCCCTGGGATGAGCTTGGATTCCAGCGTCATGCCGATCGGAGCACCTGCGCAGTCCGAGAGATCCAGACGGGTGAGCCGACAGCCGTCGGGTCGACCGTCTACGTTCGCGCGTGAGCGGAGACGCGTCCGCAGGGCGTGAGGATCGCGCGGACCACCGCTCGGGACGAGGCCGCGACATCGGCCACGAATCGCAGGCGTCCGGTGTCGAGCCGTCGTAGCGCCGGACCGTGGTCCACGGCGACGACGAAGGCAACGGCGAGGAGGAGGAGTTGCCACAGGGCCAGCAGCGGGCGGCGTGCCAGGCGGGGCAGTTCTGTCAGGCAGGTGTGCAGGCGTGCGCAGTGGAACGGGACATGACGCTGTTCGTCGGACAGGATCCGCCCCGCCACCTCGGAGGTGAGGGGGTCGTCGGTGCCGTCGCGCAGGGCTCGGTAGTAGCGCAGTGCCACCACTTCGGCGATCAGCAGGATCAGCAGTTCCATGCGCAGGCCCATGAGGCGCCGTATCCGGATGAAGGCCGTGTCGCTCCAGTGGGCTGTCAGCGTCGGTATGCCGCCTGCCGTCAGCAGGTGGGCCAGGAGGCGGGCGTGGTTCTGTTCCTCGGCCACGAAGAGGCGGACCGCCTGTCCGTAGTCGGTGTCGCCGGCCCTGTCCGCTTTCGCCAGCAGGCTGGTGCCGTCGCCGTTCTCGCCGACCTGGAAGCGCTGGATGCCGGCCCACACCGCCGGATGCAGCGTGGCGCCCTGCGCCCAGTCCGGGTCGCCCTGGGCGTGCCTGCGTTCGCGCTCCTCCTCGAATCGCCTTGTCCACTTGGCGAAGTCGTCCGTGTACACCCGTCTCTCTCCCTCTCCGGGGCCCTTCCGCCGTGCCCCTACCGGAGAGAGACGACGCCGACGTGTCGGGAACCGTTCCCCGGGGAGGGGAGAGCCACGGCAGCCGGTGACGGCCGACGGGGGAAGGACAACCGAGACGCCGGCTGCCGTGGCTCGTTCGAGGGGGACGGGGTCAGGTGCGGCTCTTGGAGCGGTAGAGGTACATCGTCAGCGGGGCGAAGATCGCTGTGATGATCGCGCAGGCCAGCAGGACCCAGCCGATGTCGGAGCCGTTCGCGTCGCCGTGGATCAGGCCGCGTACGGCGGTGGCCGCGTTGCTGACCGGGTTGGCCTTGACGATCGCCTCCATCCAGCCGGGCATCGTCTCGGGCTCCACGAAGATGTTGCTGGTGAAGACCAGCGGGAACATGACGAGCATGCTGGAGCCGGAGACCGTCTCGGGGGCCTTGGCGACCACACCCAGGGCGGCGAAGATCCAGCTCACGCTGACCGCGAAGACCAGCAGCAGGAGCATCGCGGCCAGGACGCCGCCCACTCCGCCGTCGGGGCGGAAGCCGAGCGCCAGGCCGACGGCCATCGTGGTGGTCAGGGCCAGCACGTAGCGGACGATGTCGCCGAGGAGACTGCCCACGATGGTGGCCGGCTGCCAGAACGGCAGGGTGCGGAAGCGGTCGTAGATGCCCCGCGTGATGTCCATGTTGAGCGCGGTTCCGGTGTAGACCGTCGGCATCACGACGGTCTGCACGAGGACGCCCGGCAGGAAGTACTGGAGGTATTCCTTGGTCGATCCGGCGAACGCGCCGCCGAAGAGATAGGTGAAGGTCAGGAGGAAGATGATGGGCATCAGCGTGACGTCGAACAGGACGGCCACGCCGTAGTGCTTCATCTTGCGCATCGTCCGCCAGGCGGAGACCCGTACCGCCGTCAGCGGGTTGGGGCGGGAGGGGCGGATCTGGCTGGTGAGTGCTTTGCGCAGGGCGTCGGCGGGCGTGCCCGCGGTGGCCGTGGTCTCGGATGTGACGGTCATGCCGCGTCCTCCTGGTCGGTGTTCTCGGCTTCCGCGGGGCGGCCGGTCAGGGCGAGGAAGACCTCGTCGAGGCTGGGCCGGCCGAAGGCGAAGTCGGAGACGGCGATCTCCGAGCGGGCGAGCTCGGCCAGGGCCCGGGCCACCCTCTCGTGGTCGTCGGTCCGCACGGACAGGGAGAACGGGTCGGACTCCTGGAAGACCGGCGAGGTGAGGGCCCGGGTGAGCAACTGGGCGGCCTCGGGGCGCTGTTCGGCGTTGACGAGCCGTACGTGCAGGGCGCCGGTGCCGACCGACGACTTCAGCTCGCCGGTGGTGCCCTCGGCGATGACCCGGCCGTGGTCGATGACGGCGATCCGGTCGGCCAGCTGGTCGGCCTCGTCCAGGTACTGGGTGGTGAGCAGGATCGTGGTGCCCAGGGCCACCATGGCCCGCACGCTGTCCCACACCTGGTTGCGGCTGCGCGGGTCGAGTCCGGTGGTCGGCTCGTCCAGGAAGAGCAGGTCGGGGGTGATGACGAGGCTGGCGGCGATGTCGAGCCGGCGGCGCATCCCCCCGGAGAAGGTCTTGGACTGCCGGCCGGCGGCCTCCGTGAGGTCGAAGGCGGCGAGCAGTTCCTCGGCCCGGTCGGCCGCCTGGGTGCGGGAGAAGCCCAGCAGCCTGGCGAGCAGGGTCAGGTTCTCGGTGGCGGTGAGGTCCTCGTCGATCGAGGCGAACTGGCCGGTGAGGCTCACCCGGCTGCGGACCGCCTCGGCCTCCTTGACCACGTCGTGCCCGAGGACGCGGGCGGTGCCGCCGTCGGGGGTCAGCAGGGTGGACAGCATCCGGATCGTCGTCGTCTTGCCCGCTCCGTTGGGTCCCAGCACGCCGTACACGACGCCCTGGGGGATGACCAGGTCGACGCCGTCGACGGCGCGCTTCTCACCGAAGACCTTGACGAGGCCCGACGTCTCGATGGCAAGGGTGGATGGCGAACTCAATCTGTGACTCCTTGGTCCTGATGCGCCGCGAGGGGCTGTGCGCTGTGCGCCATGAGTGGCGTACCGGGAGAGCCCCGGGGGACGAGCGGGAGGGAAAGAACGGCACTGCGGGTCAGTACTCAAATTTGACCACTCCGCCAAGCTAGGGCACGGGAGGCCCACTATGCAAGTTTGATTAGTCGGTTACGACTCGGTCGGGGCCCGCCAGGTTCCCGGCGTCCCGAAGGCGTCCTCGTGCTCGCCCGCCATCTCGTACTCCCCCGAGATCACCCGTTCCAGCAGCTCACGGGTCCACTCCACGCCCAGGTCGACGTACCGCGTCCGCATCGTCCACAGCTCGCCCAGGTGCGGCGGCAGCCTGCCTCCGGTCTCGGTCGCGTCCGGATCCTTGCGCAGTACCGCGCCCTGCCCCTCCAGGACGGCCAGCCGGGTGGAGAGGGCGGCGACGGCCCGGACCCGGGTGAGCGCGGGCATCAGGGCGAGGCCGGCGCTGAGCATGTCGTCGCGGTGCTCGGGCCGTTCCAGGGCCTCGACGAGCAGCCGGAAGAACTCCTCCTCGCCCGCGGGGGTCACGCCGTAGTCCACCCGTCCCGGCCAGTCCCCGATCTCGGTGGCCTCCAGCAGGCCGCTCTTCGCGAGCTGCCGCAGGGCGTGGTAGATCGAACCGGGTTTGACGTTGGCCCAGTCGTCGATCCCCCAGGACAGCAGCTCGGCCCGGACCCGGTAGCCGTGTGCCCTGCCGAAGCCGCGGACCACCCCGAGGACCAAGAGCTTCGTCGCCGTCATCGTCACCCCGTCTCTCTCAGGTACGGCGATCCGGCTGCCTGCCGCCCGCCCGCGCGTCAGCATAATGAGCGACCGCGCCGCGGCGGGGGGCGCCGGACGCGGGCCGGTCCGGGGCGTGGGTGCCCGGTCCGGGGGGTACGGGGCGCCCGGCCCCGGGGGCACGGACAACCGGCCGGGGGTACGGGGCTCCCGGCCCGGGGGCACGGACAGCCAGCCGGGAGTACAGGGCTCCCGGCCCGGGGGCACGGACACCTGGCCCGAGGGGAGAGACCGGGCACCCGGCCCGGGGGGCGCGGGAACACCTCACCCGGAGGTACGGGGGCGGCCCGAGGGGAAATACGAGGCATCCGGCCCGGGGGCACAGGGACACCCCGCCCGGGTACACAGAGACACCCCCACCCAGAGGCACGGCGGCACCCGGCCCAGGGGCACCAGGACTCCCCGCCCACAGGCACAGGGGCTCCCGGCCCCAGGGCACGGACACCCGGCCCGAAGAGAGACGGAGCACCGGCCCGGGAACACAGGGACACCCCGCCCAGGTGCACAGAGACACCCCCCCAGAGGTACGGCGGCACCCGGCCCGACGTACACGGCTCTCGGCCCGCAGGCACGGAAACACCGGCACCCGGCGCGGAAGCGCGGGAACACCCGCACCCGACCCGGAGGCACGGGAACAACCGCATCCGACCCGGAGGCACGGGAACAACCGCACCCAGCCCGGAAGCACGGCAACACACAACACCCGCACCCAACCCAGAAGCACGCGACCACCCAGCCCAGAGGCGCGGGATAGCTCGGCCGCAGGTACGCCCGGACACCCCCGCCAGTCGACCGGGACCCCGGCGGGAGGCGTCCGGGTCGGTCAGGTGCTTGTTTCCAGGGCCACCTTCGGGACGTCCGGCAGCTTGCCCAACTGGACCAGCAGGGGGCGCATGTTGATGACGTCCCAGTGCTCCACGACCTTGGCGTCGGCGAAGCGCAGCTCCTCCACCAGGTGCCAGCTGACGGGCCGTCCGGTCGGCTGCACGCCCATGAACTCGTTCTGGTGGGTGGCGGTCACGGTGATGCGCAGGGTGACCCGGTCCTCCTCGGCCATGATGCTCTTCACTTCGAGCTGGAGATCGGGGAACGCCTTCAGCCCCGCCTCCATGAGCTTGAGCATGTCGGCGGAACTCACCTCGGTGTCCTCGGAGTAGTGCACGATGTCCGGCGACCAGTGCTTGGTGATCCCGCTCAGGTCCCATCGGTTCCAGGCGGCGACCATCTCCAGACACAGCGCCTTGCGCTCGGCCAATGACATGGCGATTCCTCACAGTCTCGCGGACGATGTCCCGCCAGACTGCCCCCGACCCGCATGAGAACGGCTGCAGGATCGCTCCAGTCCTCCTGGAGCGGCGCGGGCCGGGTCCGGATCCATCGGGGCTCACGGGGTCCTCTAGCCCGGCACGACAGCCTGGGCGTCCTGGAATCGCCCTTCGGCCGCGGGCCGGGGAGCGCCGCTTCGTTCGCCGAGGAGGGGCCTTGAACATCCTGTTGACCGGTGCCACGGGCAAGGTCGGCCGCCATGTCACCGAGGGCGTGCTGGCCCGGGGGCACCGGGTGCGGGCGCTTTCCCGGACCCCGGGGGCCGCCGCGCTGCCGGCCGGTGTCGAGGTCGTGCGGGGGGATCTGGAGGAGCCGCGGACCCTGCCGGCCGCGCTGGAGGGGATCGACCGGATGTACCTCTTCCCGGTGCCCGGGACCGCCCACGAGGTCGCGGCGCTGGCCCGGAAGGCGGGCGTCCGGCACATCGTCGTCCTGTCGTCCAGCTCGGTGCTGGAGGACGAGGGCAATCCCAGCCACCAGCACCACCGCACGGTCGAGCGGGCCGTCGAGGACAGCGGGGCGGACTGGACGTTCGTACGTCCCGACGAGTTCGCCGGGAACGTGCTCTGGAAGTGGGGGGAATCGATCCGTACGGAGGGTGTGGTGCGTACGCCGTACGGCGGGGCCGCCCGGGCGCTCGTCCACGAGGCCGACATCGCGGCGGTGATCGTGGCCGCGCTGCTGGAGGAGGGGCACGCGGGCGAGCAGTACCTGGTGACGGGGCCCCGGGCGCTGACGCAGATCGAGCAGGTCCGCACCCTGGCGGAGGCGATCGGCCGGGAGATCCGGTTCGAGGAGCTGAGCCGTGCGGCCGGGCGGGAGGCGATGAGCCGGGTCATGCCGCCGCCGGTCGTCGAGATGCTGCTCGACTACCTCGCCGAGTCCGTGGTCACCCCGGGCCCGGTGACCGACGCGGTGCGCAGGGTCACGGGGCGGGAGGCGCGCACCTTCGCGAGCTGGGCCGCGGAGCACGCCGGCCTCTTCAATGCCGACCGTGCCGACCGTGCCGACAGCGGCAGCAGTGCCGGCTGAGAGAAGGGGAGTTCGCCATGTACGGACCCGGGATGGCCGAGATCTACGAGTTGCTCCACGAGTCGCGCGGCAAGGACTACCGGGCGGAGGCCGCCACCGTCGCGGGGCTCGTGCGGGCCCGCAATCCGCGGGCGGCCACGTTGCTGGACGTCGCGTGCGGCACCGGCGCGCATCTGCGGCACTTCGCCGACCTCTTCGACAAGGTCGAGGGGCTGGAGCTGTCCGACGCCATGCTGACGATGGCCCGCGCCGCGGTGCCCGCAGCCGTCCTGCACGGCGGCGACATGCGCGACCTCTCGCTGGGGCGCTCCTACGACGCGGTCACCTGTATGTTCGGCTCGATCGCCTATCTGCGGGACACCGCCGAACTCACCGCCACGCTGCGGTCGTTCGCGGAGCACCTGGGGCCGGGCGGGGTCGTGGCGGTCGACCCGTGGTGGTTCCTGGAGACGTCCCTCGCACGCCATGTGAGCGGGGACACCGTGACCGTGGGACGGCGGACGATGACCCGCGTGTCGTACACCGAGCGCGAGGGGCACACCTCGCACATGGTCGTGCACTATGTGGTGGCCGAACCCGACAGCGGGGTACGGCACTTCGCGGAGCAGCACACCCTGACGCTGTTCACCAGGGCCGAGTACGAGGACGCCTTCGCCCGGGCCGGACTGCGGGTCGCGTTCGTCGAGGGCATCCAGTCGGGCCGTGGTCTGTTCCTCGCGGACCGGGCCGAGGACGGGCCGCGCTGAGCGGACCCGCCCTCCCCGTGCCGCCGTCGGACGGGCAGTCCGTCAGTCGGGCAGTCGTACGGACAGCGCGTGCCGGAAGACGTTCTTGGGGTCCCAGCGGGCCTTGACCTTCTGCAGGCGGGGGTAGTTGCCCTTGTAGTAGAGGGTGTGCCAGGGCACTCCGGAGGTGTTCCACCGCGGGTCGGTCAGATCGATGTCGGGGTAGTTGATGAAGGTGCCCTCGGTGCGGTCGTCGGGCACCGGGACGCCGCCGGTGGTGGCGAAGACGTCGCGGTAGATCTCCCGGATCCAGGCGAGGTTGGCGTCGTCCTGCGCGGGGTCCATCCAGGTCGCGGACATCC
The DNA here is from genome assembly GCF_040630405.1 of Streptomyces sp. NPDC005811. NCBI lineage: Bacteria > Bacillati > Actinomycetota > Actinomycetes > Kitasatosporales > Streptomycetaceae > Streptomyces > Streptomyces sp. NPDC005811. The sequence goes on along the minus strand of NZ_JBEXXK010000035.1, from coordinate 112,621 downwards.
ACACCTTGATGATGGAGTCGCGCTGGGCGGTGGCGGTGGCCGTCTCCGGCACGGAGTTGACCTTCGCGCCGTAGGAGTAGAGCGAGACCTCGCCCCACACCTGGGAGTCGGCGCTCAGACAGCGGTAGAGGGTGGCGGCCTGGGCGGCGGTCCACGGCTTGCGCAGATAGGCGCCCTTGGACTTGGTCCGGTCGAAGCCCCCGGTGTCGAACTTGTTGGCCAGCGTGGCGCGCAGCCACGGCTCCGTGCTCCGCTGGACGGCGGGCTCCACCCCGGTGCCCTCGTTGATCGCGGCCACGAAGTCGGTCAACAGCCCCTCGGCGCCGTCGAGTCCGCCGTCGATCTGGACGTCCAGCAGGATCTGGCCGGCCGCCCGGCTGTTGAGGTAGAAGACGCTGTGCAGACTGGCGTACGGGGTGTCGGCGAGGCTGTTGCGCTGGTGCCAGGCCCCGTGGTTGTCGATGATCCGGGTGAACGCCTTCTCGGTGAGGGCGGACCAGTCCCAGGTCACGAGGTGCCGCAGGGTGGACCGGGGGGCCTTGGGCAGCAGGGCCGACGGATCGTTGCCGGTGGCCCCGGGGGTGCGGAACCAGTACCGGGTGACGATCCCGAAGTTGCCGCCCCCTCCCCCGGTGTGGGCCCACCACAGCTCACGGTTGGGGTCGTTCGCGGCGCTGGTGGCCACGACCTTGCGGGCCCGGCCCGAGGCGTCCACGACGACGACCTCGACCGCGTGGAGGTGGTCGGCCACCACGCCGTCGCGGCGGGAGAGCGGGCCGTAGCCACCGCCGAGGACATGGCCGCCGACGCCCACCTGGGGGCAGACGCCGGCCGGGATGGTGACGCCCCAGTTGAGATACAGGGAGCGGTACGTCTCCCCGAGGGTGGCGCCGGGCTCCACGGCGAACGCCCGCTTGGCGGGGTCGTAGCAGATCTGTCTCATCTCGGACATGTCGATCACGGCCCGGACGGCGGGGTCGTCCACGAAGCCCTCGAAGCAGTGGCCGCCACTGCGCACGGCGATCCGCAGGCCCGCGTCCAGGGCCCGGTTCACCGCGTCGACGACCTGGTCCGCGGTGTGCACGACGTACACGGTGTCGGGGCTGCCGCGGAACCGTCCGTTGAAGCCCCTGCTGACCAGGTCCCGGTAGCGCCGGTCCGTCCGGTCCACCTGCACCAGTCCGGTGGGGGCGCCGCACGCGCCGCCTTCCGCCGCCGCCGGGACGGCCGCCTCGGCGGTCGCGGCACCCGGTCCGGCCGTGCCCACCACGGTGGCCCCGCCGACCGCTGCCGCGGTGCCGAGGAATCCGCGGCGCGTGAATTCGTTCACCACAGTAACCCTTTCATTTCCCTGCCATGACGTTTCTCTGAGCAATCGGCGGTTGCGGCTCTGTTGTCTACGTGTTCTACGGCTTCACTGGCTCCAGGATCACCACGGGAATTTCCCTGCTGGTTTTCTTCTGGTAGCTCTTGTACTGCGGGAAGATTCCCGTCATGAGCTTCCAGAGTTCCGGCTTCTCCTCGGCGTTCGCGGTGCGGGCGCGCACATCGAGATGCTCTTCGCCGATCTGGACATGGGCCTCGGGCGTCGCCACCAGATTGAGGTACCAGAGCGGATGCTCAGGCTTTCCGCCGTTCGAGCCGACCAGGATGACGTTCTCGCCGTCGCGGCCGTAGATCACCGCGGTGCGGCGCAGGTTTCCCGATTTCCGGCCGCGGGTGGTGAGGAGCAGGGTGTCGAGGCCGTACCACTTCTGGCCCTCCTTGCCGCCGCTGCCGTCGTAGCGGCGGATGTGGGCGGCGACCCAGCCCGTCGGGCTGTCGATGGGCGTCTCGTCCTGCTGTTCCGGCTGTTGCGGCTGTTCCGGCATGAGGAACTCCTTCGAGCTAATCAAATTTGTCTAGCCACCCTAGCGACGCCGCGCCGAGCGCCGCAATCAAATTTGAATACCGGCCCGGGAGTCAGTAGGGGCGTCCCCCGCCGAACGCGGTGGCCGGCACGGCGACCGGGGACCGGCCGGCGGCGAAGCGGGGCTCGTAGTCGGTGTCCGCGTTCAGGACCGCCTGGTGCAGCCGCTGCACCTGCGGCCCCGGCTCCAGACCGAGCCCCGCGACCAGCGCCCCGCGCAGCCGGTGGAAGACCTGGAGCGCCTGGGCCCTGCGCCCGCTGAGGTGCAGGGCCCACATGTACTGGCCGTGCAGACCCTCGTGCAGCGGGTTCTCCACCGTGAGGGCCGCCAGCTCGGCCAGCACCTCGCGGTACATGCCGAGCCGCAGCTCCACGTCGATCAGGTACTCGAAGGTGGCGAGCCGGGACTCCTCCAGCTGCCGGCGCCGGCTCTCCAGCACCCGCCCGGCCGGTACGTCCACCAGCGCGGGGCCCCGCCACAGCAGCAGCGCCTCGTTCAGGTCCCGCACCCCGGCCGCGTCGTCGCCGCGCACCAGGGCCTCGCGGCCGGCGGCCGCCAGGCTCCGGTAGCGGTGGAGATCGAGCGCTCCCGCCTCGGCGGCCAGCAGATAGCCGCCCGCCCGGGTCACCAGGACCTCACGGGCCACCTCGTCCGTGGTCAGCCCGGTGAGCGCGGCGAACATCTTGCGCAGATTCAGAATGTACGTCTGGAGCGTGGTCAGACCGCTGACGGGCGGATCGTCGTCCCAGAGGTCCCGCACCAGGGACGGCACGGGCACCACCTGTCCCGTGTGGACGAGCAGCATCGCCAGTACGTTGCGCAGCTTCGGGGCGCTCGGAGCGGTGGTCGCCCCGTCCACCCGCACGTACAGCGGCCCCAGTACACCGAATTCCATCGCGCTTCCCCCCTGTTTCCCTGCGTCCAGGAACCCGCCGTCACGGGCGGCGGTGCTCCTTCTCCGGCCACGGCTCACCGAGCTGGCGGTAGGTGCCCTGGTAGTCGGGCCAGTCGCGGTGGTGGTGGATCTTCCCGTCGACGAAGTGGAGGAGGTGGATCTGCTCGCCGGAGAACAACCGTCCGGTGGGCGCCATGCCGACCATCTCGCCGACGTGCCGCCCGTAGAGCACCAGCCGGGCGCGCACCCAGTCGCCGTTCTCCTCCATGCCCACCTCTTCCAGGCGGGCCTCCTCGGAGAAGGTCTTCTTGACCCAGGCGACATTGATCGCGAAAAGCTCCGGGCCGCGCAGCGAGGTGAATTCCAGAGTTCCCGGATTCATGTATTCCGGATGGATGTACTCGGCCACGTCGTCCGTTTTCCCGGTGTTGTACGCCTCCACCAGGCGCCGGACGCTCGCCATCTGGTCGCTCACGTTCTTCCCTCCCGAATCGGTGCGGTACGTGACGCCATCAATTCTTAGGAGACGACTCCATCGGGAGCAAGGGGAGAAAGGCCCCCCTCGGACTTCTTTGCGTTTTGTCCAGCCGCGGTCCAGTGGCGCTCCAAGACCCCTCCAATCCCCCTCCATCCGTGCCCGAGACGGGGCCGGAAAGGTGGGGGATCCACCGAGAGAGCGGGAGGGACAGTGGACACGTCCACATACAAATCCGAAGTGGCGGCCGCCTTCAACAGCGCTGCGGCGTCCTACGACCGGCTCGGCGTGGAGTTCTTCACTCCGATGGGCCGGCGCCTGGTGGAACGCGCGGCCCCCGGGGAGGGCGAGCGGGTCCTCGACGTCGGCTGCGGCCGGGGGGCCTGTGTCTTCCCGGCGGCCGACCGTGTGGGGCCGGACGGCCGTGTGGTGGGCATCGACGTCGCCGAGGCGATGATCGAGGAGGCCGCGAAGGAGGCGTCGCTGCGGGGCGCCACCACGGTGGAGCTGCGGGTGATGGACGGGGAGCACCCGGACTTCGCGCCGCGCTCCTTCGACGTGGTGCTGGGCAGTTACAGCGTCATCTTCCTTCCCGACGCGCCCGCGGCCCTCGCCCGGTACGCGCCGCTGCTCTCGCCCGGCGGGCGGCTCGCCTTCACCAGCCCGGTGTTCAGCGACGACACCTTCCCCTTCCTGCCGCCGGTGTTCACCGAGCTGATCCCGCGCGAGCTGCTGCTCGACCTGCCGCCGCAGTGGCAGCCCGAGCGGCTCCAGCAGCGTTTCAACAGCTGGCTCGCGGACCCGGCCGACCTCACCCGCACGCTGGAGAAGGCCGGCTTCCAGGAGGTGTCGGTCGTCGACGAGAGCGTGCGGCTGGTGGCCGGGTCGGGCCTGGCGTGGGTGGACTGGTCCCATACGCAGGGCATGCGCCTGCTCTGGAACCACCTCTCGGACGACAAGCGCCGGGAGCTGCGGGAGCGGCTGATCACCTCGCTGGACGCGATGCGCGACGGGGACGGACCGCTCACGATCGACACGCCGGTCCGCTACGTCACGGCGACCGTACGCGCCTGATCGCGACGCGCCCGACGCCCCGCCCCGCTGTGTTCACGGGGGCGGGGCGTCGGTCGTGTGCGCTCAGGGTCAGGCGGTCGGGTGGCCCGCCTCCGTCAGGCGGGCCATCGCGGAGTCCAGTGCCGTCCGGTCCGCCTCCGGGGGGCCGGGGCGGGCCGGGAGCAGGGAAATCACCTCGCTGGTCCCGCGCCGGACGGCCGGGTGCCGGCGGGCCACCTGGGACAGGCCCTGCCCCGGTCCCACCTCCACCAGCAGATGGTCACCGGTCGCCAACAGCCCTTCCAGCGCGGGCCAGAAGAGCACCGGGGCCACCGGCTGGCGCGCCCAGAAGGCGGGGTCGTCGATGTCGGACTCCGTCAACGGGGCGCCGGTGTAGGCGGAGTGGACCGGCAGGGACGGTGTGCTGCGGTCCACCGCGGCGAAGCGTGCGGCCGCACCCCGGCAGGCGGGTTCGAGCAGCGGGCTGTGGAAGGCGCTGAGCGACGGCACCCGACGGCAGGTGAACCCGGCCTCGCGCAGGGTGCGGTCGACCTTGTCCAGCGGGCCGTCGGGGCCGGCCAGCACGGTCTGGCGCGGGGCGTTGACCGCGCCGACCACGACGTCCCCGCTCAGATACGGCGTCACCTCCGCCGTGGACGCGGCGACCGCGAGCATGCCGCCGGGCGGGGCCCCGGCCAGCCGCCGTACCCGGTCGAGGACCAGGCCGGTGGCGTCCCGTACACCGAACACCCCGGCCAGGGTGGCCGCGGCCAGCTCCCCGATGCTGTGCCCCAGCAGGGCCGCCGGGCGCACGCCCCGGCTCAGCGCAACCCGCCCCAGCGCGTGGTCGACGGCGAAGAGCAGCGGCTGGGAGCGGGTGACGTGGTCCAGGTCCGTGGCGGGCCGCTCGGTGAGCCAGTCCTCGCGCAGCGGACCGCCCTCGGGGCCCGCCGCGTCGAAGAACGCGTCCATGGCCGCAGTGAACACGGGCTCGTGCCCGTAGAGCCCCGCCGCCATCCGCGGGTGCTGGGAGCCCTGGCCCGGCAGCAGCAGGGCGACGGGCAGCGGCCGTACGGCGGCGGTCATACGGCGTCCCCCGTGTGGGTCGGGTCGGCCCAGGCGGGCCGTTCCAGCATTTCGACGACCGCGCAGGAGTAGGTGAACCCCGCGCCCACGCCCATCAGCACGACCAGGTCCCCGGCGCCCAGGCTCCCCGAGCCGGCCAGATGATCGAACCCGGCGATCTGGTCCCCGGCGCCGAGGTGCCCGACCCCTCGGCTCCAGTCCCAGGTGGTGCGCTCCTCCGCGATCCCGAAGCGGGCGAGATAGCCCGCGCGCAGCCGCTTGCGGCCCAGGTGGGGCAGGACGAACCGGTCGACGTCGGCGAGGGCGACACCGGCCTCGGCGAGGGCCCGCTCGACGGCGGCGTCCTGCGCGGCCCCGCTCGCCGCGATCACCTGGGTCACCCGGTGGGTGGCCAGGAAGTCCTTCTTGCAGGCGTCCAGGTCCACGACCGGCCGGTGGCTGAACGGGGCGCTGCCGAAGGGGTCGTCACCGCGGTGCATGCCCTCCAGCTCCGGTACGGAGACGGTGGCCAGGCCCCGGATCCGGGCGAAGCCCTCCCCCGCGGACAGGACGAGGGCGGTGCCGCCGTCGCCGTAGAAGGTGCCCGAGTCGCTGCGCCAGCGGTCGAACCCGGGCGGGCGGAAGGCGTCCCCCGTCGTGACCAGCACGCGTCGGTCCGCCTCGCCGGACGCCGGGCCGGCCCGCAGATGATCGAGGGCGAGCCCGAGCGCGGCCATGCCACCGTTGGAGACCTGGCCGACCTCGATCGCGGGGCACTGGTTGCCGACGGCGGTGCGCTGGACGTACGAGGCGGGCGCCCACAGGTCGTGTCCCTGGTAGAAGAAACTGGCGTGCAGGATCAGCGAGACCTCGTCCGAGCCGGAACGCCCGAGGGCGGTGCGGGCGGCGCGGGCCGCCATCTCCGGTGCCGGCTCGTCCTCGGCCACGGCCACCGACACCATGCCGGTCGTCGTGGCCAGGGCCTCGTCGCACCGCCCGGCGGCGACGGCGTCCGCGACCGGGGTACGGGGCGGCAGCCAGGCCGCGCACCCCGCGATCCGGAGGTCCGCCTCGGTCATCCGGCGGCCTCCACCGCGGGCGTGCGGTCGGCGAGCGCGGCGTTGACGGCGTCGACGAACGCCGCCGGGGTCAGCGCCTCGCCGAGGGTGTCCTCGGGCAGCTCGACCCCGAAGCCGCGCTCCACCCTGCTGATCGCCTCCATGAGGGCCAGCGAGTCGTAGCCGAGCACGGCGAACTCCTGGTCCGCGGCGGCGCTCGACAGGTCGACGGCCTCCTCCTCGCCTGCGCACTCCCGCATGATCCGGAACAGGTCTTCCATGGTGAAAGCGGACATGACATCTCCAAGGGGCGACCCCGTGGGCCGCGGTGGGGCCGGCCGCGTAGGGTGCGGCCGGACGGGCTGACGGGTGGTGCATCGGTCGTGGATCGATCGCGGTGTGGATCACACGCGGTGTGGATCGGACGCGCGGTGAATCGGACGCGCGGTGGATCGGGACGCGCGGTGGATCGGGACGGGCCGTGGATCAGACGGGCCGTGGATCAGACGCGCCGTGGATCAGACGCGCCGTGGATCAGACGCGCCGTGGATCAGACGCGCGCTGGATTGGACGGACCGTGCATCAGACGCTCGGCAGGTCGGACGCGCCGAGGATCAGACGCCCGCTGGATCGGACGCGGGCCGGTCGACACGCGCGGTGGATCGAGACGTGCGGGTGGACCAGGACGGTCGGGTGGATCAGGACGGCCGGATGACCCAGGACGGCCGGATGACCCAGGACGGCCGGATGACCCAGGACGGCCGGATGACTCAGGACGGCCGGATGACTCAGGACGGCCGGATGGATTGAGACAGCCGGATGACTCGAAACGGCCAGGTGAAGCGAGACCCGCGGGTCGATCGGGACGGCCAGGTGAAGCGGGACGGCCAGGTGGAGCCAGACCCGCAGGTCGATCGGGACGGCCAGGTGAAGCAGCTCGACCAGGTGAAGCAGCTCGGCCAGGTGAAGCGAGACGGTCAGGTGGAGCAGGGCGGCCAGGTGGAGCGAGACGGTCCGGGGCTCGGCTCAGGTCGTCGGTGGGCGGCGTACGACCATCGCGCTGTTGAATCCGCCGCGTCCCCGGGCCAGGACGAGCGCGGCGTCCCCGTCGACGGGACGGGGGGCGCCGGTCACCAGGTCGATGGCGTGGTCCGTCGCGGGACGGTCGACATGGACGGTCGGCGGGACGACGCCGTCCCGCAGGGCGAACAGGGCCGTGACGAGGTCGAGCGGTGCGGCGCCCGCATAGAGGCGTCCCGTCATGGTCTTGGGGACCGTGACCGGCACGCCCCCGGGCCCGAAGACCGCGGTCAGGGCCTGCGCCTCGACCCGGTCGGCCTCCGGTTCACCCGCGCCGTCCGCGAGGACGAAGGCGATGTCCTCGGCCCGCAGGCCCGCGTCGGCCAGCGCGCCGCGCACGGCCCGCTCCAGGTTGGCGGGCCGGCCCGAACCGGGGCGGGGGTCGAACGTGGCGGCGTACCCGCTGATCTCGCCGTAGCTGCGGGCGCCGCGCTCCCGGGCCCGCTCCGCGTCCTCCAGGGTCAGCATCGCCCCGCCCTCGCCCGGCACATGCCCGTCGGCCGCGGCGTCGAAGGGCAGGTAGGCGCGGGCCGGGTCCTCGCTCGCGCTGAGGATGCCGGCGGAGATCTGCGCGGCGAAGCCGTACGGACACAGCGAGGCGTCCATCCCGCCCGTCAGCATGAGCGGGGTGCCGGCGCGGATCCGGCGCCGGGCCTGGGCGACCGCGTCGAGACCGCCCGCCTGGTCGGTGACGACGACTCCGGTGGGGCCGCGCAGATCGTGCCGGATGGATACCTGGCCCGAGTTGACCGCGTAGAACCAGGCGAAGGACATGTACGCGCTGACGTGCTTGGGGTCCTTGCCCCACAGGTGGCCCAGTTCGCGCTGGCCGAACTCGAATCCGCCGGAGGCGCTGGCGGTGACGACCCCGCGCTCGTCCGCGGGCAGGCTGTCGGCGGTCAGCCCGGAGTCCGCGAGCGCCCAGTCGGAGCCCGCCAGGGCGAACTGGGTGGTGCGGTCGGTCTGCGGGACGAGACGGCTGGGGATGTGTTCACGCACCGAGAACCCGGTGACCTCGCCGGCCAGCCGGGAGGGGTAGGAGGAGGGGTCGAAGCGGGTGATGCGGCCGATGCCGCTCTCCCCGCGCAGGGTCGCCGACCAGTACTCCCGCGCCCCGATCCCGTTGGGCGCGAGCACGCCGACTCCGGTGACCACGGCCGTGGCGGTCATGGGCGCCTCCCTTCCGCGGCCGTGAGGACCATCGCGCTCTGGAAGCCGCCGAAGCCGCTGCCCACCGTCAGCACGGTGTCGGTGCGTTGGTCGCGTGCGGTCAACGGCACGTAGTCCAGGTCGAGTTGGGGGTCCGGCTCGTACAGTCCCGCCGTGGGCGGCAGTACCCCGTGGCGGATCACCAGGGCGGAGGCGGCGGCCTCGATGGAGCCGACGGCGCCGAGCGAGTGGCCGATGACGGCCTTGATGGAGCTGACCGGGACCCGGTGGGCGTGCTCGCCCAGGCTGTGTTTGATCGCGGCCGTCTCGTGGATGTCGTTCTGCCGGGTGGCCGTGCCGTGCGCGTTGACGTAGCCCACGGACTCGCGGTCGATCCGGGCGTCGTCGAGCGCGCCGGTGATGGCGGCGGCCATCTCCCGTCCGTCGGGGCGCAGTCCGGTCATGTGGTGGGCGTTGGCGCGCGCGGCGAAGCCGGCGATCTCGGCGTAGACGTCCGCCCCGCGCCGCAGGGCGGACTCCCGCTCCTCCAGGACGAGGACGGCGGCGCCCTCGCCGAGGACGAAGCCGCTGCGGGTCCGGTCGAAGGGCCGCGAGGCGTGGCCCGGGGTGTCGTTGCGCGGCGAGGTCGCCTTGATGGCGTCGAAGCAGGCGACGGTGATCGGCGCGATGGGGGCGTCGCTGCCTCCGGCGATCATGATGTCGGCGCTGCCCTCCCTGATGAGTTCGACGGCGTGCCCCAGGGAGTCGAGGCCGGAGGTGCAGCCCGCCGAGATGAGTGCGGCGGGCCCCTCCGCGCCGGCCTCCCAGGCCACTTCCGCCGCCATGGAGCTGGGCACGAAGTAGTCGTACAGGTACGGGGTGCCCGCCGCGTGGTCGACGAGCCACTGCTGCCCGCCGTCGCTGCGCGCGACGTACTCCTCCTCCAGCTTCTGGGTGCACCCCACGGCGGAGCCGAGGCTGACGCCGGTCCGGTGCGCGTTGGTGTCGTCGATCTCCACGCCGCTGTCGGCCAGTGCCTCGCGGGTGGCGACCAGGGCGAACTGGGTGGCGCGGTCCAGCCGCGCGGTGTCCCGGGCCGACAGTCCGAAGCGGGCCCCGTCGAAGTCGCACTCGGCGGCCATCCGGGAGCGGAACGGCGCCGGGTCGAAGGCCGTGATGGTCCGGGTCGCGGAGACACCGGAGACGATGCGTTCCCAGAACGCCTTGGTGCCGATACCGCCCGGGGCGACCACGCCCAGTCCGGTGACGACCACCCGTCGGGCCGTCATACGTCCTCCCCCGGATCGGCCGTCCCGTCGAGCCCGGGGCCCTCGGGCGCGGCGTCGCCGTCGCGGCGCAGCCGGGCCCGGTACAGTTCCGGCCGGCTCTCGCTCAGGGCGCGCAGCGCACCGGCGTGCGGGGTGAAGTCGGGGTGCGAGACGGCCGCGCGGAACGAGGCGGCGTCCTGCCACTCGGCGACGTTGACGTACTGGCCGGGCCGCTCGGTGTGCCGGCAGAGCGTGTGCCGGACGAAGCCCGGCTGCCGTGCCATGAACTCGGACGTCCTCGCGAACTCCCTCTCGAACACCTCGGGTTCGGCGTGCACGGTGAAGGTGTTCACGAAGGTGACGGCGCCGGCCTCCTTGGCATCCGGCTCCTGATGCGTCATCAATGGCCTCCTCGTAGCCCGGTGTTGTCCCGGGTCGCCAGGTCGGTCTCTGGCTCGTTCGTGCAACCCGGCCCCGCTTGACATCGTGCGGTCGTTCGTGTCGTTCCACGCTGCGTGTCCGGTCTCGCAGCCGGGTGGAAGGCCGCTGGAGCCCGGACCGGGCCGGGGGTCGAGCGCATTTCGAGCGGCCGCTGACACCCTCGCAGTCGTCCGACAGCCCACCGCGGGGACCGCCGAGGAGCCTTCATGTCGCCAGCAGCAGCACGCGTCGCCGTCGTCACCGGTGCGACCAGCGGGATCGGTCTCGCCGTGGCCCGCAGTCTGGCCGAGGGCGGTGCGCGGGTCTTCCTCTGCGCCCGCGACGGCGACCGGGTCGCCCACACGGTCAAGGAGCTGCGCGAGGCGGGGCTCGACGTCGACGGCACCGCCTGCGACGTGCGCGACACCGAGCGGGTGCGTGCCTTCGTCCAGGAGGCCAGGGACCGGTTCGGCCCCGTGGACGCGCTGGTGAACAACGCCGGCCGCAGCGGCGGCGGCCACACCGCGCAGATCCCCGACGAGCTGTGGCTCGATGTGATCGAGACCAACCTCAACAGCGTCTTCCGGATGACCCGCGAGGTACTGACGACCGGCGGGATGCTGGAGCGCGGGGCCGGACGGATCGTCAACATCGCCTCGACGGGCGGCAAGCAGGGCGTGGCGCTGGGCGCGCCGTACTCGGCGTCCAAGCACGGCGTGGTCGGCTTCACCAAGGCCCTGGGCCTGGAGCTGGCGAAGACGGGCATCACCGTGAACGCCGTCTGCCCGGGCTATGTCGAGACACCGATGGCCGAGCGGGTGCGCCAGGGCTACGCCGGCGCCTGGGACATCACCGAGGACGAGGTGCTGGAACGGTTCGAGGCGAAGATCCCCCTCGGCCGCTACTCCACGCCGGACGAGGTCGCCGGGCTCGTCGGCTATCTGCTCTCCGCCACGGCCGCGTCGATCACCGCCCAGGCGATGAACGTGTGCGGCGGGCTCGGCAACTACTGACAGCGGGCCCGGGCGTTGCGCGGCCACGGGCGGACAGAGGGGATCAGCATGGCGTACGAGGTGCACACGACCGAGCACACGGTCACGGTGGCCGCCGCACCCGAGGCCGTCTTCGGCCTGGTGGAGCGGGCGGAGGACTGGCCGCACGTCTTTCCGCCGAGTCTGCACGTGGAGTGCCTGGAGCGGTCCGGCGACGAGGAGCGGCTGCGGATCTGGGCCACCGCCAACGGCGAGGTGAAGTCCTGGACCTCGCGGCGCACCCTGGACCGCGCGGGGCTGCGGATCCGGTTCCGCCAGGAGGTCTCCCAGGATCCCGTCGCCGCGATGGGCGGGGAGTGGATCATCGAGGCGCTGCCCGACGGCGGCAGCCGGGTGCGGCTGCTGCACGACTTCGAGGCCGTCGGCGACCTGGAGCGCAACGTCGGCTGGATCCTGGAGGCGATCGACCGCAACAGCGGGGCCGAGCTGGCGGCGCTGGAGTCCGCCGCGCTGCGCGCCGGCACCGACGAGGCGCCGTACACCTTCGAGGACGCGGTGCGGATCGACGCCCCGGCCCAGGAGGTGCGGGACTTCCTGCACGACGCGGGACGGTGGCAGGAGCGGCTGCCGCATGTGGCGCGGGTGCTGCTGAAGGAGGACACGCCCGACGTCCAGCACCTGGAGATGGACACCCGCACCCCCGACGGTTCGACGCACACCACGGCCTCGGTGCGGATCTGCCTGCCGGACGGGCGGATCACGTACAAGCAGTTGCAGACACCGGCCCTGATGTCGGTGCACACCGGGGAGTGGACGGTGCGGGAGGCCCCGTCCGGCTGTGTGGCCGTCTCCCGGCACACCGTGGTCGTCAACGCCGCCGCCGTCACCCAGGTCCTCGGCGCCTCCGCGACCACCGCCGACGCCCGCGCCTTCGTCCGGGACGTGCTCGGCGGCAACAGCACGATCACCCTGCGGCACGCGAAGGAGCACGCGGAGCGGCGGGCCCGTACCGAGCCGGTGCCGCCCGCCGAGTACGCCTCCGTCCAGCAGTTCTACGCACGGCAGATGCGGCTCCTCGACGCGGGCGAGGGGGATGCCTGGGCGGACACCTTCACCGAGGACGGGGTCTTCGACCAGAGCTCGTTCACCGAGCCGGTGCGCGGCCGGGCGGCGATCGCCGCGGCCGTGCGGGAGCGGCCCGCGGCGCCGGCCGGCACGGTGCGCCGGCACTGGCTGGGCCTGCCGGCGGCCTGGCGCTTCCCGGACGGTTCGGTGCGCACGGGCTACGACGCCCTGGTCGTGTCGACCGCGGCGGGCTCCGCCCCCGTGCTCCGGCTGAGCACGTCGTGCCAGGACGTCCTCGTCGCCGACGGGGACGGCTGGCTGGTGCGCCACCGGTACGTCGGCCACGACGGGCAGTGAAGCCCGCCGCCCCGGACAGCGCCGGCCCCACCACTCGCGAAAAGGGAGATCGATGAAGGTCCTGTTCACCACGTTCGCCGCGAAGTCCCACATGCATGCCCAGGTTCCGCTGGCCTGGGCCCTCCAGACCGCCGGCCACGAGGTCCGGATCGCCAGCCAGCCGGATCTGGCGGAGGACATCACCCGTACCGGGCTGACCGCCGTCTGCGTCGGTGAGCCGCTGCTCCTGGAGGAGCAGATGCAGCGGGTCAACGAGGGTCTGGGCGAGGACGCCGAGATCATGGAGAGCCAGGCGGAAGCCGGGATGGACATGACGGAGACCCGTCCCGAGATGCTGACCTGGGACCACGTCCTCGGTGTGTTCACCTCGATGACGGCGATGGCCTTCCAGAACTCCTGCCCGGAGCGCATGATCGACGACCTGGTCGCGTTCAGCCGTGAGTGGCGGCCCGACCTGGTCGTCTGGGACACGCTGTCGTTCGCGGGCCCGGTGGCCGCGCGGGTGACCGGTGCCGCCCACGCCCGGCTGCTGTTCGGGCTGGATCTGCTGGGGAGGATGCGGGAGACCTTCCTGGACCTCCAGGCGGAGCGGCTGCCGGAGCAGCGCGACGATCCGCTGCGCGAGTGGCTGACCTGGACGCTCGGCCGCTACGGCGCGGAGTTCGCGGAGGAGGTCGCGGTCGGTCAGTGGACGATCGACCCGGTGCCGCCGTCGATGCGGTTCCCGGTGCGGCAGCCGTTCGTCCCGCTGCGGTACGTCCCCTACAACGGGCAGGCCGTCGTACCGGACTGGCTGCACGAGCCGCCGAAGAAGCCCCGGGTCTGTCTGACGCTGGGGGTGGCCCACCGTGAGGTGCTGGACGGCGACCGGGCCTCGGTCGGTGAGCTGGTCGCGGCGCTGGCGGAGCTGGACGTCGAGGTGGTCGCCACCCTCAACGCCAAGCAGCTCGCCGGGACCCGGCTGCCGGACAACGTCAGGGCCGTCGACTTCGTCCCGCTGAACGCGCTGCTGCCGACCTGCTCCGCGATCATCCACCACGGCGGCTCCGGGACCTTCCAGACCGCGCTGGCGCACGGCGTCCCCCAGCTGATCGTGCCCGACATGGTCTGGGACACCATCCACAAGGCGAAGCAGCTGGAGAAGTTCGGCGCGGGGCTGTACCTGCACGACGTCGACCACTACACCGCCCAGGACGTGCGCGACCAGGTGCTTCGGCTGCTGGAGGAGCCGTCGTTCGCGGAGAACTGCGCGCGGATCCGCCGGGAGATGGTGGGGACGCCGAGCCCCAACGACATCGTCCCGCTGCTGGAGAAACTCGTCGAGGAACACCGCGGGGCCCGGGCCACCGGTGCGGATGCCGGTGCCGGTGCCGTTCGAGGGGAGCGGTAGATGGCCTCCGCCGTGAAGTTCCGCGAGCTCGCCGTGCAGGGCGCGTACGCCTTCACGCCGCCCGTCTTCGAGGACGACCGCGGGCTGTTCACCTCCCCGTACCAGGAGCCGGCGTTCGTGGAGGCCCTCGGGCATCCGCTCTTCCCCGTCGCGCAGTCCAACCACAGCAAGTCGCGGCGCGGCACGGTCCGGGGCATCCACTACACCGTCACCCCGCCGGGCGTGGCCAAGTACGTGTACTGCGCCCGGGGCCGGGCCATCGACATCGTGGTGGACATCCGGGTCGGCTCGCCCACGTTCGGCCGCTGGGACTCGTCCGTGCTGGACCCGGAGGGCTTCGGCGCCATGTACTTCCCGGTCGGGGTCGGGCACGCGTTCATCGCCCTGGAGGACGACACGGTGATGTCGTACATGCTCTCCGGGAGTTACGAGGCGCAGCACGAGATGTCCCTGTCCCCGCTCGACCCCGCGCTGGGGCTGCCGGTCCCCCGGGACGTGGAGCCGCTGCTGTCCGCCCGGGACACGGCCGCGCCGCTGCTCGCGCAGGTGCGGGCGGAGGGCGGCCTGCCGGAGTACGACAAGTGCCGCCGGATCGAGGCCGCACTGTGGCGGCCCTGAGCGGTGGCCGGCCGGCGGCCGCGGGGTCCCGGGTCGCGGTGCTCGGGGCCAGCGGCTGTGTCGGCCGCTGTGTGAGCGCCGCGCTGGTGCGCGAGGGGCACGAGGTGCTCGCCGTCGCCCGGCGCGGCGGTCCCGCGGTGGCGGAGCACGTCTTCGCCGGGGTGGATGTGGCGGCGGTCCCGCCGGACGAGCTGGCGGGCCTGTTCACCCGGCACCGGGTGGCGGCGGTGGTCAATGTGACGGGCGGCTGGGGCACGACCGAGGAGGAGATGCACTACGCGCACATCACCCTGGTCGACCGGCTGCTGGACGCGCTGACCCGCATGCCGGAGCGGCCGCGGCTGGTCCATGTCGGCTCGATCCACGAGTACGGGCCGGTGCCCGAGCCCCGCTCCATCGGCGAGGACCTGGAGCCCCGGCCGACGACGATGTACGCCAGGACCAAGCTGGCCGGCTCCGCGCTGGTGCTCGACGCCACCCGGGCCGGCCGGGTGGACGGGCTGGTGCTGCGCGCGGTGAACGTGTGCGGGCCCCGCACCACCCGGGCCAGTTTCCTCGGGGCGGTCGCCGACCGGCTGCGGGCCACGTCCGTGGGCGCCCCGGTGACGCTGCGGGTCGCGGACGCCCGGCGGGACTTCATCGATGTGCGCGACCTGGCCGAGGCCGTGGTCCTCGCCGTGGCGTCACCGGTCACCGGACGGGTCGTCAACATCGGCCGCGGGGAGGCCTCCGCGATGCGGGAGCTGGTGGATCTGCTGGTGGCCGCCTCGGGGCTGCCGCCTCAGGCGCTGAGGGTCGAGGACGGACCGGTCGCCAGCAAGGGCGGCGGCTGGACCCTCGCGGACATCCGGCTGGCGGGCGAACTCCTCGGCTGGAAGCCGCGGATCGCGCTCGCCGAGGCGATGCGGGCGACCTGGGAGACGCCCGCGGACTGAGCCGGCCCGGACGACCGCCCCCATCCATGACAAGGAGTTCAGATGGCCGATGTGACGGCCCGTATCGCCAGGTCGGCCGGGGCCGTGGAGAGCCCGCTGACCGATCCCGCCGGATTCGACGACTGGTTCGCCGAGTTCGGGCAGCGGATCTACACGACGGCCGAGCGGGTGCCGCTGGCCGCGCTCGACCAGTGGTACCAGACGCCGGTGACCGGTGATCTGTGGCATCGCAGCGGCAAGTTCTTCACGATCCACGGGCTGCGGGTGGACGATCCGGCCGGGGCGGTGCCCTCGTGGGTCCAGCCCATCATCGACCAGCCCGAGGTCGGCATCCTGGGCGTCCTGATCAAGGAGTTCGACGGGGTTCCGCACCTCCTGATACAGGCGAAGGCGGAACCGGGCAACCCCGGGGGGCTCCAGCTCTCCCCCACCGTGCAGGCGACCCGCAGCAACTACACCGGTGTCCACAAGGGCAAGGCCGTGCCGTACCTGGACTACTTCCGGGACACGTCACGGCACCGGGTGGTCGCGGACGTCCGGCAGTCGGAGCAGGGCGCCTGGTTCTACCGCAAGCGCAACCGCAACATGGCGGTGGAGACGACCGACGAGGTGGAGGTCCTCGACGGCTTCCGCTGGTTCACGCTGGGGCAGTTGTACCGGCTGCTGTCGCGCGACGACGTCATCAACATGGACCTGAGGACCGTACTGGCGTGTCTGCCGCACCGCGCCCGGGCGGACGGCGCGCTGCACCGGATGACCGACGTGCTGAGCTGGATCAACGGGGCCCGCTCGCTGGTCACCGTGCGCACCGAGCGGATCGCCCTGAACGCGCTGGACGAGTGGCGGCACAGCGAGATGGGCTACTCGCACGAGAGCGGGGGCTTCTTCGACGTCATCGGGGTCTCCGTGACGGCCGCGGGGCGCGAGGTCGGCACCTGGCGCCAGCCGATGATCGAGCCGCGCGGCACGGGTGTCATCGCCTTCCTGTCCCGGGAGATCGACGGGGTGCCGCACGTGCTGATGCACGCCCGCGCCGAGCCGGGCTCCGCGGACGTGGTGGAGCTGGCGCCGACCGTGCAGTGCATCCCGTCGAGCTACCGCTGGCTGCCGCCCGCCGCCCGGCCCCGTCATCTCGACGAGGTGCTGTCCGCCCGGCCGGACCGGATCCGTTTCGAGGCCGTGCTCTCCGAGGAGGGCGGCCGTTTCTTCCATGCCCGCAACCGCTATCTGATCGTGGACAGCGATGTCCCCGAGGATCCCGGTCATCCCGACTACCGCTGGCTGACCATGGACCAGCTGACGCAGCTGCTCCGGCACAGCCACTACCTGAATGTGCAGGCCCGGAGCCTGGTGGCGTGTCTGCGCGGTCTGGAGGCGGCCCGCCCGGCCGGCTGAGCACCGGCGCACCCCGCGCACACCGAAGGCCCGGCGGGATCCCTCCGCCGGGCCTTCGGTGTGTGGTGCGGGGTGGGCCGGGCCGGGCCCGCCGCACGGACTCAGAGGCTGTCCAGCACGTCGCGCACCGCGCTGATCACCTTGTCCTGGACGTCCGGGGCGAGGGCCGGGTACATCGGCAGGGAGAAGATCTGGCCGGCCAGTTCCTCGGTGACGGGCAGCGAGCCGGTGGGGCGGCCGAGATGGGCGAACCCGGACATCGTGTGCACCGGCCAGGGATAGCTGATGTTGAGTTCGATGTCGTACGCCTTGAGGGCCTTGATGATGTCGTCGCGCCGGGGGTGGCGCACCGTGTACACGTAGTACACGTGCTCGTTGCCCGGGACGGTGTACGGCAGCACCAGGTCGGTGTCGCCGAGCCCCTCCTCGTAGCGGCGGGCGACGGCCTGGCGTCCCTGGACGTAGGTGTCGAGCCGGCGCAGCTTGCGCCGCAGGATCTCGGCCTGCACCTCG
Organism: Streptomyces sp. NPDC005811; assembly: GCF_040630405.1. Classification (NCBI taxonomy): domain Bacteria; kingdom Bacillati; phylum Actinomycetota; class Actinomycetes; order Kitasatosporales; family Streptomycetaceae; genus Streptomyces; species Streptomyces sp. NPDC005811. Next base: position 94,983 of record NZ_JBEXXK010000035.1, on the reverse strand, counting down.
TCAAGCCGGGCGTTGTGGCCCGGGGTGCCGACGACGTAGTAGCGCTCCTCCATGCCGTAGTAGCGCAGCCGGCGCAGCGCGCGGTGGGCGTCGTCCCGGGAGGTCAGCACGGCGCCGCCGTCGCCGTACGCGCCGAGCACCTTCGTCGGGTAGAAGGAGAAGGCGGAGGCGTCGCCGGTGGTGCCGGCGAGCCGGCCCTCGCGGCGGGCGCCGTGGGCCTGGGCGCAGTCCTCGACGAGGACCAGGCCGTGCTCGGCGGCGAGCCGTTCCAGCGGGGCCAGGTCGACGCACTGTCCGTAGAGGTGGACGGGGAGCAGGCACCGGGTCCGCGGGGTGAGGACGGACGCCACCTGGTCGGTGTCCATGAGGTAGCTGTCCGGGCGGATGTCGACGAACACCGGGGTGGCGCCCACGGCGTCGATGGCGACCACGGTGGGGGCCGCGGTGTTGGACACGGTGACGACCTCGTCCCCGGGGCCGACGCCGAGCGCCTGGAGGGCGAGCTTGATGGCGTTGGTGCCGTTGTCGACGCCGACGCAGTGGCCCACGCCGTGATGGCCGGCGAACTCCCGCTCGAAGCCGCGGACACTGTCACCGAGGACGAGCTGGCCCGAGCTGAAGACCGTCTCCACCGCGTCCAGAATATCGGCGCGTTCGTTCTCGTATTCCTGCCGGTAGTCCCATACGAGAGTGGTCATTAATTCGCTTCCCTCCCATTGCTGATGCCGTGCCGCAGGGCGTCACCAGCCCCTCGCAGCACATCATATTGACGGGTCGATCCACAACCCCGGTTTTTCCTCTATTTCCGCTCGAACATCCCTGGACCAGGGATTGCACTTCCTTGCTTCCGCGTGAATCCCGCCGTTAGCATGAGCAGAAATCGAGGACAGGGATATATCCATGAAGGGGATTATTCTCGCCGGCGGTTCGGGAACAAGGCTCCATCCCATAACCGTCTCCGTTTCGAAGCAACTTCTCCCGGTCGGCGACAAACCGATGATCTACTATCCGCTCTCGGTGCTGATGCTCGCGGACATCAGGGAGATCCTGCTGATCTGCACCGAGCGCGACCTGGACCCGTTCCGCCGGCTCCTCGGCGACGGCTCCCAGCTCGGCGTCCGGATCGACTACGCGGTGCAGAACCGGCCGGCCGGGCTGGCCGAGGCCTTCGTCATCGGCGCCGACCACGTGGGCGACGACGACGTGGCCCTGGTCCTGGGGGACAACATCTTCCACGGCTACCACTTCTACGACCTGCTCCAGAGCAACGTCCGGGACGTCCGGGGCTGTGTGCTGTTCGGCTACCCCGTGGAGGACCCCGAGCGGTACGGGGTGGGCGAGACCGACGCGTCGGGACGCCTCGTCTCCCTGGAGGAGAAGCCGGTGCGGCCCCGTTCCGACCTCGCCATCACCGGGCTCTACCTGTACGACAACGAGGTGGTCGACATTGCCAAGAACCTCCGCCCCTCGGCGCGCGGAGAACTGGAGATCACCGACGTCAACCGGAATTACCTGGCGCGCGGCCGAGCCCGGTTGGTCGACCTCGGCCGCGGTTTCGCCTGGCTGGACGCCGGGACTCCGGAATCCCTGCTCCAGGCCACCCAGTATGTGCGGACGCTAGAAGAACGGCAGGGCGTCCGCATCGCCTGTGTCGAGGAGGTCGCCCTGCGCATGGGATTCATCGACGCGGAGAGCTGCCACCGGCTCGGCGAGAAGATGGCGCAGTCGGACTACGGCCGCTATGTGATGTCGGTGGCCCGCGAAATGTCGTCCTGACGCCGCCGTCCGTCAGCCCGCGGCGCGGACACCGACGAAAAGCCCACGACCGGTCGGGCCGTCCTCCAGGAATTCCACGGAACAGCCCGCGTCGGTGAACGCGGAGACGTACTCCTCCTTGGTGAACAGGGTCAGTACGTCGATCTCGGTGAACTGCTGGATACCGGCGGCGTCCCCGACGGTGAAACGGACCTCCATGCGGGTGGCCCGGCCCTTGCGGGTGGTGTGCGAGATCCGCGCGACGGTGCGGTGCTCCTCCCGGGCCAGGTCACCCGCGACATAGCCCTCGATGAAGTTCTCGGGGAACCACCAGGGTTCGACGACCAGGACGCCGCCGGGCTCCAGATGGCGGGCCATCGACGCGAGGGCGGCCCGCAGGTCGGCCACCGTCCCCAGATAGCCGATGGCGCAGAACATGCAGGTCACCGCCGCGTACCTGCGGCCGAGGGAGAAGTCGCGCATGTCGCCCGCGTGCACCGTGACGCCGGGCAGCCGCTGTTCGGCGAGCCGGCGCATCGGCTCCGCGATCTCCAGCCCCTCGGCGGTCCCGAACCGGGCCGCGAACACGCTGAGATGGGCGCCCGTGCCGCAGGCGACGTCGAGCAGCGAGTCGGCTCCCGGGCGGCGTTCGGCGATGAGCCGGGAGACGTCCGCGGCCTCCTCCCCCCAGTCCTTGCCCCGGCTGCGGTAGATGGCCTCGTACACGTCCGCGAGTTCCCTGCCGTACATGTGTGTCTCCTCCCGTTGCCGCCCTGGTGGGCGCGTCGTCCGCCGGACCGCCGTGTGCGCCTGACTCGTCTCACTCGCCGCACTCGCCGCGGCTCGCCTCACTCACCGCGCTCGCCTCACTCGTCGAGCAGCGCCACCGCCCTCGTCCAGCCGGCGCCCGCTCCGGCGATCTTCACCGGGAAGCAGGCGACCCGGAATCCGTGCGCGGCCGGCAACCGGTCAAGCCCGGCCAGCCGTTCGACCTGGCAGTACTCCCGGTCCCGCCCGATCATGTGGGCCGGCCACAGCACCGAGCGGTCACCGGTCCGCCGGTAGCGGGTGATGATGTCGCCGAAGGGCGCGTCCAGGCTGAACGCGTCGGTGCCGATCACCCGGACCCCCCGGTCCAGCAGCAGATGCACGGCCGGGCCGTCGAGCCCGGTGAAGTCCGTGAAGTACTTCTGGGTCCCCGACCACGCGTCGGCGCCGGTCCTCAGCAGCACGATGTCCAGGGGCGCGAGGGTGTGGCCGACCCGGTCCAGCTCCCGCTGCACCACGTCGGCGCCGACCGCTCCCGTGCCCTGGTCGCTCAGGTCGAGCACCACCGCGGGCCGGAAGAACCAGTCGAGCGGCATCTCGTCGATGTGCCGCGGCGGACCGTCCCGGTAGGAGGCGCGGGTGCCGTAGTGCGAGGGCGCGTCGACGTGCGTCCCGGTGTGGGTCGTCAGCTGGAGGCGGTCGAGCGAGAGGAACTCGCCCTCCGGCAGCTCCGCCGGATCGAACGCGATCCCGAAGTGGTCACGCATCTCCTCACTCATGTGCACGGCGGCCTCCTTCGGGCCGAGCACGTCGTGCACCACGGGATCGGGTTCAAAACCCGCCCCGTCCACGGGCGAGGACAGGTCGATGATGCGCACACGAGCCTCCCGGCGCTGGATTCCTGCGAGCCAGCCCATGCTCACCAGCACGGCTAGAGAAGCGTTGGAGCCTGGCTCGACGGCCGCCCGCGCGCCCGCCCGCCCCGCGCTCGACCGATCCTGGAGGAGCCGCTGCCACCGTCGTGACCCCACGACAGGAACGGCGGAAGGGACACGGCATGGCAGCACAGGCCCCGACGGCCCCGGCGGACGTCTACGCCGAGGTGCAGCACTTCTACGCACGGCAGATGCGGCTCCTGGACTCGGGCGAGGCCGAGAACTGGGCCGGCACCTTCACCGAGGACGGCTCCTTCGCGCCGCCCTCGCTCCCGGAGCCGGTGCGCGGCCGCCCCGCCCTCACCGAGGGCGCCCGGCAGGCCGCCGCCAGTCTCACGGCCGCGGGCGAGACGCACCGCCACTGGGTCGGCATGCTCACCGTCACCCCCGGGGACGACGGCGCGCTGACCGCCGAGAGCCAGGTCTCGATCATCGCCGTGCCGCGGGGCGGCCCCGCCCGGCTGCACCTGATGTGCGTCTGCCGGGACGTGCTGGTGCGCGAGGCCGGCGAACTCCTCGTCAGGGAAAGGGTGGTGACGCGTGACGACCGGCCGTAGCGGGAGTCGACCGCGAATCGAGCGGCCCGTCCTACGGTCCCCGGCATGAGCGCGACACAGGACCCGACAGCGCCCCGGGGCGTGATCGTCACCGGCGGCGGGACCGGCATCGGACGGGCCACCGCCCGCGCCTTCGCCGACCGCGGCGACCGGGTACTCGTCGTGGGCCGTACGCCCGCCACCCTGGCCGCGACCGCCGAGGGCCACCCGGGGATCGGCGTCCTCACCGCCGACCTCACCGATCCGGACACCCCCCGGGCCGTCACCGCCGCGGCGCTGGACGCGTTCGGCCGGATCGACGTCCTGGTCAACAACGCGGCCACCGGCGGGTTCGCCGGTCTCGCGGAGACCGAGCGGGAGACCGCCCGCGGCCAGCTCGACGGCAACCTCCTGGCCCCGCTGCTGCTCACCCGGCAGGCCCTGGACGCCCTCGCGGCCGACGGCGGCGGCACGGTGCTGAACATCGGCTCGGCCGGCGCGCTGGGCCGCCGTGCCTGGCCGGAGAACGGGGTCTACGGCGCCGCCAAGGCCGGGCTCGACTTCCTCACCCGGACCTGGGCCGTGGAACTGGCGCCCCGCGGCATCCGGGTCCTCGGCCTGGCGCCGGGCGTGATCGACACCGGTATCGGTGAACGGTCCGGCATGTCACCGGAGGCCTACGCGGGCTTCCTCCAGCAGATCGCCGCGCGCGTCCCGGCCGGCCGGGTCGGCCGCCCCGAGGACATCGCCTGGTGGGCCGTCCAGCTCACCGACCCGCGCGCCGCCTACGCGACCGGAGCGGTGCTCGCGGTCGACGGCGGTCTGTCCCTCACCTGAACCACGCCCCGAAGGAGACTGCCGTGACCCACACGGAGACCGACGAGACGACCACCGACGCGACGACCACAGACGCGACGGCCACCGCCGAAAGTGGCGCGGGGGCCGAGGAGATCACGCAGACCGACAGCAAACTCGGCCGTCATCTGCTGACCGCCCGCGGCTTCCACTGGATCTACGGCACCAGCGGCGACCCGTACGCCCTCACACTGCGCGCGGAGAGCGACGACCCGGTGGCGCTCGCCCGCCGGATCCGGGAGGCGGAGACACCGCTGTGGCAGAGCGCCGCCGGAGCCTGGGTCACCGGCCGGCACGGGGTGGCCGCCGGGATCCTGGCCGATCCCCGGCTGAGCCTGCGGCACGCCGATCTGCCGGGCCTCCAGCGGCACGTCTTCTCGGACGCCTGGAGCAATCCGCTGCTGTGCCACATCATCCCGCTGGACCGGGCCTTCCTCCACGCGCCGGGCGCCGACCACGCGCGCTGGGAGCGGGCGGCGGCCCCGGTCCTGGGCGCGGCCGCCGCGGACGGCCACCGCAAGAGCGCCGACCGTCTGCACCAGGAGACCGCCGACGGGCTCGGCGCCTCCTTCGACCTCATGGCGGACTACTCCCGCCCGGTGGCCACCGAGGCCGCCGCGGCGCTGCTCGGCGTCCCCGAGGCGCAGCGCGACCGGTTCGCCCGCGCCTGCCTGGCCCTGGAGGTAGCGCTCGACGCGGCGCTCTGCCCGCAGCCGCTCGTGGTGACCCGCCGGCTCACCGAGGCGGTCGAGGACGTCCGCGCCCTCGTCGGCGACCTCGTCGCGGCCCGGCGGGCCGAGCCGGGTGACGATCTGCTCAGCACGGTGCTGCGGGCCGGCGCGCCCGCCGAGGACGCCCTCGCGGTCGGTGTGCTGACCGCAGCGGTGGGCGTCGGACTCACCTCCGGGCTCATCAACAACGCCGTGGAGGCGCTGCTCGCCCACCCCCGGCAGTGGGCGCTGCTCGGCGAGGACCCCGAACTCGCCGCCGGGGCCGTGGAGGAGACACTGCGTCACGCGCCGCCGGTGCGGCTGGAGAGCCGGATCGCCGCCGAGGACCTCACGCTCGCCGGCCAGGACGTCCCGGCCGGCGCCCAGGTCGTCGTCCATGTCGGCGCGGCCAACCGGGATCCCGAGGTGTTCCTGGCCCCGGACCACTTCGACCTCACCCGGCCGACCGGACAAGGGCAGTTGGCGCTGTCCGGGCCGCACACCTCGCTGTTCGGGGCGTTCGCCCGGCTCCAGGCGGAGACCGCCGTACGCACCCTGCGCGAGCGCCACCCCCGGCTGGCACCGGCCGACGGCGTCCAGCGGCGGATGCGGTCCCCCGTCCTGGGCGGGGTCCTGCGGTTCACGTTGACCGGCTCGGCGTGACGGAAGGGAAGGGACCGGCCATGCGGGTTCTGCTGACGTCCTTCGCGCTGGACGCGCACTTCAACGGGTCCGTACCGCTCGCCTGGGCGCTGCGGGCCGCCGGGCACGAGGTACGGGTGGCGAGCCAGCCCGCGCTGACGGGGAGCATCACGGCGGCCGGCCTGACCGCCGTCCCCGTGGGCGCCGACCCCGGCCTCGACGAGATGGTCAAGGGCGTGGGCGACTCCGTGCTCTCCCACCACGCCGACCAGTCGCTGGACCCCGACACCCCCGGTCAGCTCACCCCCGCCTTCCTCAAGGGCTGGGACACGATGATGACCGCGACCTTCTTCACCCTGATCAACGACGATCCGATGGTCGACGAGCTCGTCGCGTTCGCCCGGGCCTGGGAGCCGGACCTGATCCTCTGGGAGCCGTTCACGTTCGCGGGCGCGGTGGCGGCGAAGGTGACCGGCGCCGCCCACGCGCGGCTGCTGTCCTTCCCCGACATGTTCCTGTCGATGCGGCGCGCCTTCCTCGCCCAGCTCGGCCCCGGTCCGGCCGACGGGGGCGGGGACGGGGAGCGGGGACCGCACACCGAGGACTCCGTCGGCCAGTGGCTCCAGTGGACGCTCGGCCGGTACGGCGTGCCCTTCGACGAGGAGGCGGTGACGGGGCAATGGTCGGTGGACCAGGTGCCGCGCAGCTTCCGGCCGCCGTCGGACGAGCCGACCGTGGGCATGCGCTACGTCCCCTACAACGGGCCGGTGCCCGCCGTCGTACCCGACTGGCTCAGGGTTCCGCCGACGCGTCCCCGGGTGTGCGTCACCCTGGGGCTCACGGCCCGGACGTCCGAGTTCCCCAACGCGGTCCCCGTCGACCTGGTCCTCAAGGCGATCGAGGGGCTCGACATCGAGGTGGTGGCCACGCTCGACGCGGAGGAGCGGGCGCTGCTGTCCCATGTCCCGGACAATGTGCGCCTGGTGGACCACGTACCGCTCCACGCGCTGCTGCCGACCTGTGCGGCGATCGTGCACCACGGCGGTGCCGGGACCTGGTCGACGGCGCTCGTCGAGGGGGTGCCGCAGATCGCCATGGGCTGGATCTGGGACGCGATCGAGCGGGCGCGGCGCCAGCAGGAGCTGGGCGCCGGGCTCCATCTGCCCTCCCACGAGGTGACGGTGGAGGGGCTGCGGAGCCGGCTCGTACGGCTCCTCGACGAGCCGTCGTTCGCCGCGGCCGCCGCCCGGCTGCGGGCCGAGGCCGTGTCCGATCCGACCCCGGCGGAGGTCGTGCCCGTACTGGAGCGGCTGACCGCCCGGCACCGCGCCCACGTCCGCCGACGTCCCGGAGGTGCGTCCACCCCATGCGCGTCCTGATCACCGGCGGCGCCGGTTTCATCGGCTCCCACTATGTGCGCTCCCTGCTGGCCGGCCGCCTGCCCGGGCCCGCGCCGGAGCGGGTGACGGTCGTCGACCTGCTCACGTACGCGGGGAGCACGGACAATCTGCCGCTGGACGACCCCCGGCTGGACTTCCGGCGCGTCGACATCCGTGACCTCGACGCGCTCCTGGAGGTGGTCCCCGGGCACGACGCGGTGGTGCACTTCGCGGCCGAGACCCATGTCGACCGGTCCCTGACCGGGGCCGCGGAGTTCGTCCGCACCAATGTGCTGGGCACCCAGGCGCTGCTGGAGGCGAGCCTGCGCTGCGGGGTGGGGACCTTCGTGCACATCTCGACGGACGAGGTCTACGGGTCCATCGCCGAGGGCACCTGGACGGAGGAGGAGCCCCTGCTGCCCAACTCGCCCTACGCGGCGTCGAAGGCGGGCAGCGACCTCGTCGCCCGGTCCTACTGGCGCACGCACGGGCTCGACGTACGCATCACGCGGTGCGCCAACAACTACGGGCCGCGCCAGCATCCGGAGAAGCTCATCCCGCTGTTCGTCACCGAGCTGCTGGCGGGGCGGACGGTGCCGCTGTACGGGGACGGCGGCAACGTCCGGGAGTGGCTGCACGTGGACGACCACTGCCGGGCCGTCCACGCGGTGCTGACCGGCGGCCGTGCGGGGGAGATCTACAACATCGGCGGCGGCACGCACCTGACCAACCGCCAGATGACGTCCAAGCTCCTGGGGTTGTGCGGCGCCGACTGGTCCCGGGTCCGCCGGGTACCGGACCGCAAGGGCCACGACCTGCGCTACGCGGTGGACGACACGAAGATCCGCACGGAACTGGGCTACCGCCCGCTGCGCTCCCTGGACGAGGGCCTACGCGAACTGATCACCTGGCACCGCGCCCACCCGTCCCCCCAGCCCTGACCCACCGCCCCTCGACGGACCGACTCCGGCCGTCGGGGGGCGGTGCCGCTGCACGAACGGGGAGCCGGGGTGCTCCGGACGGGGCGTACGGCACCCGGTGTTCGCCCGCGCACGTCACGGCCCCGACGGGTCTCCGCCCGCATACGGCCCGGGGCCGGACCACCCTCACCCCACCGAAGCTCAGCGCGTCACCACTCTCGCCGCCTTGCGTACCTGTTCGACCAGGAGTGCCTGGCGCAGGAGGGCTTCGCCCAGGGCCGTTCGGCCGGTGGTCGTCAGGGCCGCTGTCGCGAAGGCGTCGAGCGCGTTGCCCACCTGGTGGTCGGCGGAGAGCGTCACCTCGGTGATCCGGTCCTGCTGTTCGAGGCGGACCACCGGACGGTGCTCCCGCGGCGGCGTGAACGCGCGCGGCACGCTGATCCTGCCCCGGCTGCCCCACAGCGCGTACACGGACCGGTAGGAGTGCTGGAACCCGAAGTCGAGCTGCGCCGTCACCCCGCTCGCGGTGGAGAGCAGCGCGCTTCCCGCGACATCGGCACCGGTGGCCTCGTCGACGCGCAGACAGGCGCCGAGGACGTCGAGTTCCCCGGAGAGGTGGAGCTGGGCCGCGCGCAGCGGATAGACGCCCACGTCCAGCAGGGCACCGCCGCCGAGCCGCGGATCGTGCCGGAAGGACGCCGGGCGGGGCGGCGGCACCCCGAAGGAGCTGGAGAAGACCCTCAGTTCGCCGACCTCGCCCGCCATCTCCCGTACCGCCGCGTGCTGGGAGTGGTGCAGGAACATGAAGTTCTCGGTGAGCGCCAGACCGAGGCGCGCGGCCATCGCCACCAGCTCGGCGCTCTGCGCGTACGTGGTGCTGAGCGGCTTCTCCACCAGGACGTGCTTGCCCGCGGTCAGCGCCTCCGCGACCCATTCGTGGTGCATCCCCGGCGGCAGCGGCACATAGACCGCGTCGATGTCGTCCCGGTCCAGCAGCGCCCGGTAGCCGGTCACCGCCGCACATCCGAACCGGGCCGCGAGCCGTTCGCTCCGCGCCCCGTCCCGGCTCGCCACCGCCACCAGCCGCACCGACCGGTGCTCCACGAGCGCCGGCAGGATCCGGCGCACCGCGATGTCGGCACAGCCCAGAACCCCCATGCGGAGTACCGGTCGTGGAGTGTCCTCGGGCATCTGCCACCTCACCTGTCGGATACGTCGCCGACACAAGCTAGCCAGGGCAGGTCGAAGGCCCCTGGAAGCCCGCTGGAGCAGGTGCTGTCCGCGGGGACTCCATGGCTCCTCGACCGGGCGGCGCGAGCATGGTCCCGAGGCAATCCTTACCGGAGGGACGGCTATGACATCCGACACCAAGGCCCTGGTCCTGGAGCAGGTCCGCGAGTACCACCGGCAGCAGCAGCCGGGGAACTTCGAGCCGGGAGTGACACCGATCCTCTCCTCGGGGGCGGTCCTGGACGAGGAGGACCGGGTCGCCCTGGTGGAGGCGGCCCTGGATCTGCGGATCGCGGCCGGGGCGCACTCCCGGCGTTTCGAGAGCCGGTTCGCCCGTCACATCGGTGTGCGCAAGGCGCACCTGGTGAACTCCGGATCCTCGGCGAACCTGCTGGCGCTCTCGGCGCTGACCTCCCCCCGGCTCGGCGATCAGCGGCTGCGCCCGGGGGACGAGGTGATCACGGTGGCCGGCGGTTTCCCCACCACGGTGAACCCGATCCTCCAGAACGGCCTCACGCCCGTGTTCGTGGACCTCGAACTCGGCACCTACAACACGACGGCGGAACGTGTCCGGGCGGCGATCTCGGACCGCACCCGGGCCATCATGATCGCGCACACCCTCGGCAACCCCTACGAGGTGGCGGAGATCCAGCAACTGGCCACCGATCACGAGCTGTTCCTGATCGAGGACAACTGCGACGCGGTGGGCTCGACCTATCAGGGGCGGATGACGGGCACGTTCGGGGACCTCGCCACCGTCAGCTTCTACCCCGCCCACCACATCACGACGGGCGAGGGCGGGTGCGTCCTGACCAGGAACCTCGAACTGGCGAGGATCGTCGAGTCGTTCCGCGACTGGGGCCGGGACTGCTGGTGCGAGCCGGGCGAGGACAACACCTGCCTCAAGCGGTTCGACTACCAGCTCGGTGACCTGCCCAAGGGCTACGACCACAAGTACATCTTCTCCCACATCGGTTACAACCTGAAGGCGACCGACCTCCAAGGGGCCCTGGCACTGAGCCAGTTGAAGAAGCTCCCGGAGTTCGGCGCGGCCCGCCGGCGCAACTGGCAGCGGCTGCGCGACGGGCTCGCGGACGTCCCGGGTCTGCTGCTGCCCACCGCGACGCCGGGCAGTGACCCGAGCTGGTTCGGCTTCGTCATCACGGTGCTGCCCGACGCCACGTACACCCGGCGCGACCTGGTCGCGTTCCTGGAGGAGCGGCGCATCGGCACCCGGCGGCTGTTCGGCGGCAACCTCACCCGGCACCCGGCGTACCTCGGCACCCGGCACCGGGTGGCGGGAGACCTGCGCAACTCCGACATCGTCACCGAGCAGAGCTTCTGGATCGGGGTGTACCCGGGCATCACCGAGGAGATGACCGACTACATGCGGGAGTCCGTCGTCGAGTTCGTCGCCAAGAACGGCTGAGCCGCCCGGGGGCGGTCAGCCGATCATCCGGTCGAGCAGCACCTCCTCCCCGCACCGGGGCACGTCCAGCCACGGCTCCGCCGCGAGCACCGCCTGCTGCAGGCGCTGCAGGCGCGGGGACGGCGAGAGTCCCAGTTCCTCCGCGAGCCTGCGGCGCAGCCTCTGGTAGACGTCGAGTGCCTGCCAGGAGCGGCCCGCCCGGTACAGCGCCGTCATGCACTGGGCGTGCAGGCCCTCGTGCAGCGGATGGCGCCCGGTCAGCTCGATCAGCTCGGCCAGCAGTTCGGCGTGGCGTCCCAGCCTCAGATCCGCCTCCAGACACCGCTCCAGCACACCGAGCCTGCTCTCCTCCAGCCGGGCCACCTCGATGCTCAGTACGGGCCCGATCCGCACGTCGACCAGCGCGGACCCGCGCCACAGCGCCAGGGCCTCACGGAAGTGCGCCGACGCCTTCTCGTGCCGGTCCTCGGCGGAGGCGAGGCGTCCCGCGGCGACCAGTTGCTCGTACCGCGGTACGTCGACGGCGTCCTCGGGCGCCTGCCAGCAGTAGCCGCCGTACTGGGTGACGAGGACGTCCTTGGCGGACACCTCGCCGTCGGAGCCGTAGGCCGCGGTGAGCTGGCGGCGCAGCTGGAGGATGTACGTGTGCAGGGTCGCGAGCGCGCTCTGCGGCGGTTCGGTGCCCCAGATCTCCTCCATCAGGGTCCCGACGGGCAGGACCCGGTTGGCGTGGACCGCGAGCAGCGCGAGGATCTGGCGGGGCTTCGCGGCCGTCGGCACGATCGAGCGGCCCCGCACCTCGGCCGTCAGCGGTCCCAGCAACCATATGTCCACGTCTGTCTCCCCCAGGTGGTCGGCCATGTGGTCGGCGGAGCACCGCGAAGAGCTCCTTGCTCAGGGAGTCTCGCTGGCCGCTTCGTCCGTAAACCAGTGCCGTGGTCCCGGACAGGCATAGGAGAAACGTATGCGCAAGATGTGTAAACCTCATATGGTCCCTGTGCGCGATGCACTGGTATCCCCCCGCCGGGCCCCGCAAGGATGGCGGCGCTGCGCAGGGCCGGGCCCGGTCCGACGCACCTCACGGAGCAGGCAGTCGACAGCGACAAGGAGTGCACATGTCACGGATCACGTCTCTGCCGGACGGCGACACGGCCACCTTCGGGGCCGTCGACGATCTCGTGATCACCGAGTTCGGCCACGACCCCGCCGAGATCCCCGACGGCCGCATCTGTATCTGCTGGATCCCTTCGCACGGCCCGGCGTCCGCCACGGACGGCGGTCGTACGTCTCGATGAGCCGTCCGGTTCCGGACCACGGGCTCCCCCGGCTGGGATTCGCCCCGCATCTGCGGGTCGCATCGGTGCCGGGGGAGCCCGTCTTCCTGCTGACGGAGGACCGGGTGACCACGCTGGGCGGAGGGCAGGTCGCCCTCCTGGCCCCGCTGCTCGACGGCAGCCGCGATCTGCCCCGTATCGTCGCCGACGCGGCACCCGGGCTGTCGGCCGCCAGCACCGAACGGCTCGTGACCAGGCTCCTGGACGCGGGCCTGCTGCACGCCTATCCGCCGGACGGGTCCGACGGACCCGACGGACCCGAGTGCGCCTACTGGACCCTCACCGGCCTGGCGGCGCGGCCCGGGGCCGGCCGGGACGCGCCGCTGGCCGCGGTCGACCTCACCGGGGGCACGGGGGGCGCGCTGCACGAGGCCGTCCCGGCGGCGGGGCTGCGCGCGGCCGCCGCGGGCGAGCCGGCCGACCTGACCCTGGCGCTGTGCCACGACTATCTCGATCCGCGGCTGGGCGCCCTGGACGCCGAGCACCGCGCGGCGGGACGCACCTGGCTGCCCGTGAGGGCCAGCGGCACCCACTTGTGGATCGGCCCCTTCTTCTCCCCCGGCGACGGCCCCTGCTGGAGCTGTCTCGCGGACCGGCTGCGGCTGCGCCGGCGCGGCGAGGCGTACGTCCAGCACCGGCTCGGGGCGAGCGGGCCCGCCGAGCACCCTCCGTCGTACCTGCCCGCGGGGCGTACGGCGGCCCTCCAGCTGGCCCTGCTGGAGGCCGGGAAGTGGTTGGCCGGGCACCGGGGCGCCGAGCAGGGCGGTCTGTGGCGTCTGGACACCCGCACGCTGGAGAGCAGCCGCCATCCGGTGCGGCGCCGCCCGCAGTGCTCGCGCTGCGGTGATCCGCTGCTGGTACGGGACCGGGTCTCGGCCCCGGTCGTGCTGTCGTCCCGGCCGGTGCGGGACACCACGGGCGGGGGCCACCGGACGTACGGTCCGGACCGGATGCTGGAGCGCTACGGGCATCTCGTGGACCCCGTCACCGGTCTCGTCGGCGAGATCCGCCGGGACCCCCGGGGCCCGGAGTTCCTCAACTGCTTCCACGCGGGCGCCCAGCCGCCCTGGGCCCCCGAGCGGCCGCCACCCCCGCTCGACACCCCGCTGCGCAGCCCCGGCTCCGGCAAGGGCGTCACCGAACTCCACGCCAGGGCGAGCGCGTTGGCCGAGGCGCTGGAGCGGTACAGCGGCTACTTCCAGGGCGACGAGCCGCGCCGGCACGGCAGTTACCGCGACCTGGCGCCGCTCGCCGTGCATCCGGACGGCGTCCAGCTCTTCGACCGGCGGCAGTTCGAGGACCGGGTGGCCTGGAACCGCGCGCACGGCCCCTTCCACCAGGTGACCGAGCCGTTCGACGAGGACGCCCCGCTCGACTGGACGCCCGTCTGGTCGCTGACCGAGCGACGGCAGCGGCTGGCGCCCACGAGTCTGCTCTACTACAACGCCCCCGACGCGGACACCGGATTCTGCCGGGCCACCTCCAACGGGGCCGCCGCCGGCACCAGTCTGGAGGACGCCGTCGTCCACGGTTGTCTGGAACTGGTGGAGCGGGACGCGGTCGCGCTGTGGTGGTACAACCGCACCCGGCAGCCCGGCGTGACCCTGGAGCCCCGGGATCCGTGGATCGCCCGGATGCGGGCCGTCCACAGGGAGCTCGGCCGGACGGTGTGGGCCCTCGATCTCACCTCCGACCTCGGCATTCCCGTGGTCGCCGCCGTGTCGGCCCGGACCGGGGGGAAGGCCGAGGACATCGTGCTGGGCTTCGGCGCGCATTTCGACGCCCGGATCGCGCTGCGCCGGGCGCTCACCGAACTCAACCAGATGCTGCCGCCGTTGACGGGGGTGCCGGCCGACGGATCCTCCGCGTACACCGGCACCGACCCGGAGGCGCTGGGCTGGTTCGGGTACGCCACCACCGTCAACCAGCCTCATCTGCTGCCCGCGGCCCGCCGGTCCGCCCGGCCGCCCGCGGGGCTGCGGCCGCCCGCCGACGCCGCGGCGCAGGTCCACGCCCTGGTCGCGCTGCTGCGCCGGCAGGGCCTCGACGTCCTCGTCCTCGACCAGACCCGCCCCGATGTGGACCTGCCCGTCGCCAAGGTGCTGATCCCCGGTCTGCGCCCGCACTGGGCGGGATTCGGTCCGGGCCGGCTGTTCGACGTACCCGTCGCGCTCGGCCGGCTGACCCGGCCGACGGACTACGCGGAGCTCAATCCGCTGCCCCTGTACCTATAACGGAATGAGGTCTTCCTATTTTCTTCTGCGTATCGAGTAAACCTTTCCGTACCCGGAACGGTCTCCTTGGGCAAGGGGATTGAGAAATTACGTTTCCCGCACGCCCGTACGAAGCCGTGAGAGGATTAGGAGCGGCACAACCCGGCTCATCGACTCGTTACTCATTTGACTCGTTCGGTTCTCCCGGGGGGAAGAGAAGAGATGCGAGGTTCTGCCCAGCACCAGGGTGTGCGCACCGAACGGGACGACGCGAGAAGCAGGCATCTCGCCCTCGGCACCTCCAGTGCCATCACGATCGCGGTCCTCGTGGCCTTTTTCGGGGTCGCCGTCGCCTATCTGCTGGACGACCATCTCTCACCGGTCAGGTTCACCGCGGGCATCGTGACCCTGTGGCTCGTCTACGGCCTCCAACTGGCCCATTCCTTCGGGTACCTGTCCCCCCGGCTGACCCGCCGGCGGTACTGGACCCTCGGGCTCCAGGCCCTCCTCACGTATCTGCCCTTCCTCACCTTCGCCGACGCCTGGCTCGCCACCCCGGGCACCCTCGCCGGTTCCGCCCTGCTCGTGCTGCCGCCCCGCTGGCGGTGGCTGACGTTCGCGGCGATCGTGGCATCGTCCAGCCTGCTGGTACTGGAGAGCGGACTGGGCCGCGGCTCGCTCGGCTACGGGACGGTCGCGACCACACTGACCGGTCTGGTGGTGTTCGGGCTCTCCGAGCTGACCCGGCTCGTCCAGGACGCCCACCACACCTCCGACGAGCTCGCCCGGATGGCCGTGGAGGCCGAGCGGCTGCGCTTCTCCCGCGATCTGCACGATCTGCTGGGCATGAGCCTGACCACCATCGCCTTCAAGAGCGAACTGGCGCGGCGGCTGCCGCCCTCCAAACACGCCCGGCTGCACCAGGAACTGACGGAGATCCTGGAGACCACCCAGCGGGCCCTGATCGACGTCCGGGCGGTCTCCCAGACCTACCGGGCGATGTCCCTGACGGCCGAGGTCGACACCCTGTTCGCCACCCTCCGGAACCTGGGTGTGCACGCGCAGGTCAGGGGCAGCACGGGGCCGCTGCCGCCCGACATCGAGACCACCCTGGCGACGGTGCTGCGCGAGGGGGTCACCAATATGCTGCGGCACAGCAGGGTCGGCACCTGCGTCGTCCGGCTGCACCGCGAACAGGGCACGGTCAGGATGACGGTGACCAACGACGGACTCGACGACTTCCCGGCCGTCGCGACGGGCGACGCCCGCCCGGGAAACGGCCTCACCAACCTTCGCGACCGCATCGAGGCGGTGGAGGGCCGGCTCACCGCGGAGGTCATGGACGGGAAGTGGTTCTCCCTGACCGCGGTCGTGCCGCTCCCCGCGAAGACGGCCACGCCCCGGCACTGGCTCGTCCGGCCGCTCCACCCCGACGACAGCGGGGTGCACAACTCCGCGACCGTGGCCTGAGCTCCTCAGATCCAGCCGCCCTCACGGGCGATCCGTACCGCGTCCATCCGGTTGCGGGCGCCCAGTTTGACCACGGCGCTGCTCAGGTAGTTCCGCACCGTTCCGGTGGAGAGGAACAGCCGGCCGGCGATGGCCGCGGTGCCCTCGCCCGCGGCAGCGAGCCGGAGGACTTCCAGCTCACGCGGGGCCAGCGGCTGCGTCACCTCTTCCAGTGCCGCGACGGCCAGTTGGGGGTCGACGACCCGCTTCCCCTCGGCCACCGCCCTGATGGCGCCGACGAGTTGGGCGGGGTTGGCGTCCTTGCACAGGAATCCGGTGGCCCGGGAGGCCAGCGCCCGGCGCAGGGTGCTGGGGTTGCCGAGCCCCGTGAGCATGAGGATCCGGCAGTCGGGTACGGCGGTACAGAGCGCCGCGGCGGCGGTGATGCCGTCCATACCGGGAAGACCGATGTCGAGTATGGCCACATCCGGTCGCAGCGCCCGCGCTTTCGGGACGATCTCATCGCCCCGATCGACTTCCGCCACCACGTCGAAATCGCTTTCCAGCGAGAGAAGTTCGGCCAGCGCCCGGCGCAACATCACCATGTCCTCGGCGATCAGAATCTTCAGCATGGCTTCTCTCACATCTGCCGTCTCCGAGACACTCGCGCTCCATACTCTCACCCACATAGGTGAATCACAGAGAGGAAACGCCCAACGCGGAATCAGCGGTGATCGCCGGTGCTCAATGACGTTCGAGCCGGTCGCGGTAGCGGTCGCCGAATCCGCTATCCCGAGGGCGCGGAATCGGCCGTCTCTTCGGATGCCGTCGAGGCCCGGCCGTCCGGCCGCGCGCCGTCAGAGCAGATCCGCCCAACTTCCCCACCCGCTGCTCGCCTTGCTCACCCGGGTCTTGAAACCGCCCGTCCCCGTGCCGGCGTAGAAGTACAGGGCGCCCGCGGACGTCGTGGCCATCAGGTCGGACTTGCCGTCGCCGTTGGCGTCGCCCGGGGAGAAGAGCTTCTTGTACGTCTGCCAGCCCGTGCCCACCTTCACCCGCGCGGCGAAGGGCGCGGAGGCGGAGCCCGTGCCCGCGTAGCGCCACAGGGTGCCGGAGGTGTCCCGGGCCAGGAGGTCGGGGCGGCCGTCGCCGGTGAAGTCTCCCGCGCCGACCAGGGTGTTGTAGCGCTGCCAGCCGGTGCTGATCTTGACGCGGGAGGCGACCGAGGTGCCGGTGCCGTCGCCCGGGTAGAGGTAGAGGGTGCCCGCGGTGGTGACGGCCAGCAGGTCGCTCTTTCCGTCGCCCGTCACGTCACCCGGGCCCACGATCCGGTTGTAGGAGGTGGAGCCCGTGGCGAGGGTGGGGTCCGAGAGGGCGTAGTACGCCGGGTTGGTCAGTCTGCCCGTGCCGACGGACTGGACGACGAGGTCGGTCAGGCCGTTCTGGCGGAGGGAGACGGCGTAGGACAGCCGGGTGGTGGAGGCGGGCCAGGAGGTGCCGACGAGGAGTCGGCCGGTGAGGGTGCCCGTGCCGGTCACCTGGTAGCTGTAGACCGCCCCGGCCGAGGTGCGGGCCAGCGCGCCGAACTTGCCGTAGTGCGGGTTGTTCCCCGCCCCCGCGAACTGCGTCACCTTGCCCCAGCCCTTGCTGCGGGCGGCCCTGGTGCCGAAGGTGCCCTTGCCGGTGCCGGCGTAGAACCAGAGCTGGCCGGCGAAGTCCCTGGCCAGCAGGTCGGTCCTGCCGTTGCCGTCCCAGTCGCCGCCGCCGATGATCTGGCTGTACGAGGCCCAGTCGGTCTTCGCGTCCTTGACCCGGGCGTTGAAGGTGCCGCCCTTCTTGCCCGTGTAGCGGTAGAGGACCCCGGTCGGGGTGCGGGCCAGGACGTCGCCGACGCCGTCGCCGTTGAGGTCACCGGCGCCGATCAGTTCGTCGTACTGCTGCCAGCCCGTCCCGACCGTCACCCGGCTCCCGAAGGCACCGGTGCCCTTGCCCGGGTAGTAGTAGAGGGTGCCGACCGGGGTGCGGGCCAGCAGGTCGGCCTTGCCGTCGCCGTTCAGGTCCCCCGGGGCGACGACCTTGTTGTAGATCTGCCAGCCGGACGCGACCGTACGGTACGAGCCCAGGCCGCCGGGGGTGCGGGCGTAGACGCCGGAGTGGAAGTAGAGCACGCCTGCCGGACTCAGGGTCAGCACGTCCTGGACGCCGTCCGAGTCGAGGTCGCCGGGGGTCAGGACGTCCTTGACCTTGGCCACGTCGGTGTCGAGGGCCATCGTCTCGGCCGCGCCGGTGTTGACGTACAGCTGGCCCGCCACATTGCGGTAGACCAGGTCGGACGTGCCGTCCCCGTCGAAGTCGCCGCGCGCCGGAGCGGTCGCGTCCGCGTCGCCGGGCGACAGGACGAAGACGCCCGCCGCCAGTACCGCCACCGTGCCGGCCAGCGCCGACACCTTCCCGGCGCGGGGGCGACGGCGACCCGAACGGCGTCCGGTGCCTGCCTCGCGCTGCCGGGATCGGAGGGTGAACACATGCTCTCCCGGAGGGTCAGGGGGTGGTGGAGGCGTCAGGGGTGGTGACGGAGCTGTCGGAGGACGCGCCGGAGGCGGTGTCCGCGGCCGTCCCGGAGGTGACATCGGCGGAAGGGTCCGCCGTGGCCGTCGCCCCGTCCGGGGAATCGGTGGGGGAAGGCGTCGCGGACTCCGTCGGTGCCGCGGCGTCCACCGTTCCCTCCGTTCCGTCCGCTTTGCCCGTCCCGTCCGTTCCGGTCGGTGACTCCTGCGCGCTCGCGGTCGTCTCCCTCTCCACCCCCACCTGGTACACGCCCGGTACCCCGTCCTCCACCCGGAAGGTCGCGGCCGTCGCCGTCGTGCCGTTCTTGGTGAGCACCGTGGAGACCGCCCGCAGCCGGGCCTCGATGCCGTCGGCGGTGATGTCGAGGAGGAGATAGCCGCGCCGGGCGTCGATCATCTTCCAGTGCGGGTTGTCCGCCAGCTTGGGCGCCCACTCGGCGGCGAAGGCGGTCAGGTCCTCGTCGCCGCTGCTGGAGATGGACGTCCCGACGAACTCCGCGCCGACCACCGCCGAGTCCGCGTCGGCGAAGTCCAGTTTGAGGTCGCTGACGATGGTGCGGTGGCGGTCGCCGGACAGGACGACCGGGTTGCGGATGTCCTGGAACTCGGCCAGCAGGGCGGCGCGTTCCTTCTGGTAACCGTCCCAGGCGTCGTACGACCACTCCTTGCCGACGCCCGCCAGGAAGTCGGTCTCGGCCATCATCACCTGGGAGGCGACCAGGTTCCAGCGGGCGCCGGAGCCGCTCATGCTGTTCACCAGCCAGTCCCGCTGGGTGTCGCCCATGATGACGCGGCCGTCCTTCAGCGCGCCCGCGTCGGTGGTCGCCTGGTCGTCGCGGTACTGCCGGGTGTCCAGGACGTGCAGCCGGGCCAGGGTGCCGAAGTCGAGGGACCGGTACATCAGGACGTCCGGGCCGCTGGGCTTCTGCGCGGCACGGATCGGCATGTGCTCGTAGAAGGCCTGGAAGGCGGCGGCACGGCGGGCCAGGAACTTGGCGGTGGGCCAGGCCACCGGGTCGTTCGCCACGTCACCCGCCCAGTCCTGCTCCACCTCGTGGTCGTCGAAGACGACGACGAACGGGGCGGCGGCACGCATCGCCTGGAGATCCGGGTCGGTGTTGTACTGCTCGTGCCGGGCACGGTACTGGGCGAGCGTGACGGGCTGTCCGGTGCCCTCGTGACGGCGTACCCGGTACGAGTACGCGGAGCTCTCGTAGATGTAGTCGCCGACGAACAGCACCAGGTCCGGCTGCTGTTCGCGCATGTCCCGGTAGGCGGTGAAGTAGCCGTGCTGCCAGTTCTGGCAGGAGGCGAGCGCGATCCGCAGGTTGTCGGGGGTGCTGCCGGCGGCGGGGGCGGTACGGGTGCGGCCGGTGGGAGAGGTACGGTCCAGCGCCTTGAACCGGTACCAGTAGTCGGTGGCCGGCGTCAGCCCCGTGACGTCCACGTGCACGCTGTGCCCGAGGCTGCCGCTCGCCGTCGCCGTACCGCTCTTGACGATCGTCGTGAAACCGCTGTCCGAGGCGAGTTCCCAGGTCACGGCCACGGTGGACGGCAGAATGCCGGAGCTGCCCCGAGTCGCGGGCAGCACTCTCGTCCACAGCACGATCGCGGTGGGCAGGGGATCCCCGGAGGCGACACCGAGCTTGAAGACCGTGCCGCTCACCTCCGCGCCCGCGCCGGCCGCGGCGGCCGCCCCGCTCACCGAGGCGGAGGCGCTGTCCGGCAGCAGCTGCCCCGCGGCGGCCGCTCCCGCGGCTCCCAGGGTGACGGCTCCGGCGCCGAGGAACCTCCGTCGGCGGATGGAATGGTCGCTCGACTGCACCCGTGTGCCTTTCCCCCAAAGGCGGTGCGCTGCGCGGCACCGGTGAAAGTGATCGCCGTGGATTCTATGCAATACCCTCACAGTCGTGGGCCAGGGGGCCACAATCCGTTGAACCGCCCGTCCGTCTGTCCGTCCGTCAGTCCGTCCGATGAACCAGCAGGAGTCATGCGCCGACCGATGAGGTACGCCTTCGTGGCCCTGCTCCTCATGGGGGCGGCGGGGTGCTCGTCCGGCCCCGATGCGGCGTCGGGTGCCTCCTTTGAGCCGTCGTCGTCCGAGACCGGTTACGTCCCGAGGGGTGGTTCCGGTGCGGGCGCGGACGCGAGCACCGGCGGTGACGACTCCCGTGGGACCACCGACGAGAAAGGTGCCGGTGCCGGTCAGGACTCCGACACCTCCGCCCCG
The DNA here is from genome assembly GCF_040630405.1 of Streptomyces sp. NPDC005811. Classification (NCBI taxonomy): domain Bacteria; kingdom Bacillati; phylum Actinomycetota; class Actinomycetes; order Kitasatosporales; family Streptomycetaceae; genus Streptomyces; species Streptomyces sp. NPDC005811. Next base: position 74,031 of record NZ_JBEXXK010000035.1, on the reverse strand, counting down.
TCCGCCGGCGTGCTCTTCGGCGCCGATTCCCTGCCCAGTCCCGCCGCCGATCACTGCCGTACGCAGGACCTGACGGCCGCGGCGCGGAGCACCGGCGGGGGCCGGGCCTCCGTCGTGCTCACCCACGAGGGCGACGGCTCCTGTACGGTACGCGGCTTCCCGTCGCTGCTCTTCGAGGGCCGGACCGGGCGGACCGAACTGCCGGTGGACTGGGCCGGATCGGCCGACGAGGCCACGGAGGTCACCCTCGGGCCGGGCGACTCCGCCGTCGCCGCGCTCACCTTCACCAGCCTCGACGAGTGCGACGCGATCACCGGGCTCGATGTCGTCCCGCCCGGGGAGTCACGGCCGCTGACCCCTGCCTTCACCACCTCCGACGGGAGGAAGCAGGCGGTGCGCGTCTGCGACACGGGCGTGCGGGTACGGGCGTTCGCGCCCTCGGCGTGAGGACGCCCGCCGCCGACTCTCAGACGGCGCGGGTGCTGTCGCGGACGCGTAGGTCCACGGGGATCAGGGTCAGCGGCGGTACCGGTGTCCGCGGGCCGTCGGAGGCGTCGATGCGGTCGAGCAGGATGCGCAGCGAGATCGTGCCGATGTCCGTGAAGTCCGTACGGATGGTGGTCAGCGGGGGCAGGAAGTGCGCGGCCTCCGGGATGTCGTCGTAGCCGACGACGCTGACGTCCTCGGGGACACCGCGGCCGGCCTCGTGCAGGGCGCGCAGGACGCCCAGGGCCATCTGGTCGTTGGAGACGAAGACCGCGGTGACGGACGGGTCCTTGGCGAGGTCACGGCCCAGGTCGTAGCCGGAGTCGGCGCTCCAGTCGCCGATGAGCGGGGCGTGGATCTCGGCGCCGGCCGCCTTCAGGGTGTCCCGCCAGCTGTCGGCGCGCCGGTCGGCGGAGGTCCAGCCGGTCGGGCCCGCCACATGCCGGACGGTGGCGTGGCCGAGGGACAGGAGGTGCTCGGTGGCCTTGCGGGCCCCGGTGCGGGCGTCCGAGGTGACCATGGGGGTGCCGTCGCCGAGGTCGTTGTCCATGACCACCAGCGGGATGTCCAGGTGGGCCTCGGCCAGCGCCCGGGCGACCCGGAGCTGGGGGGCGATCGCGATCACGCCGTCGGCGCCCTCGGCGGAGAGCCGGTCCGCCGCGCGGACGACGGTGTCCTTGTCGGCGGTGTCCAGGGCGATCGAGCTGACCAGGTAACCGGCCTCCTGCGCGGCCGTGTTGATGGCCGTGAGGGTGGAGGCGGGGCCGTAGCGTGCGGCGTCGAAGGAGATCACGCCGAGCATCCGGGTCCGGCCGCTGGCCAGGGAACGGGCGCTGCGGCTCGGGCGGTAGCCGAGGGTACGCATCGCCGCCCGGACGGCCTCGCGGGTCTCGGGGCGCACGGCCGGGTGGTCGTTGAGCACCCGGGAGACCGTCTGTTTGGAGACGCCGGCGAGTTTCGCCACGTCGTCCATCACGGGGCGCGCGCCGGCGAAGTTGCGGCGGCTGCGTCCCTTGGTCGCCGGGCCGTCGGCGGCGCCTGGGGTCATGGTGGGTGCTCTGCTTCCTTCGGCCTGGGCTGCTCCGCGGACGGGCCTTACGCCGGCCGCGGATCCACCGGGCCTGCCCCGCCCGGCTGACCCACAGGATAGGCCGGGCGGGGTGCGGGGGCCGGGGTCAGGTCCGGCGGAGCGTCCACTTCGGGCGGCGTATCCACTCCGCGCCCGTCACCTCCGCCACGCCCGGGGCCGGCTCGGCCGGCGTGTACACCTTCGCCCCCGCGGCGGCCGGCAGCACCTTCAGCAGGACGGGTTCGCCCGGCGGCACCAGCTCCGCGGCCAGCTCCCAGGGGCGCCCCGAGAAGAACTGGTCCGCCACCAGGCGCCCCGCCCGGGTGTACGCCCGTGCCGTGTCCCCCGTCCAGTGCAGGCGCAGCAGGGTTCCCTCGGGGACGTCCGCGGGGACGTCCACCCGGTAGAGGGCCGCGACGGCGTCGTAGTGCTCGTCGGCCGGGGCGCTCGCGCGGTCCAGGACACCGGTGGTGGGGGTGGGCGCCGGGCCCGGCGGGCGCAGGAGGGTGACCGAAGGTTCCGGCAGGGGGCTGTCCCCCGATTCCGTCTCCGGGTCGGGGAAGAGGGTGTAGCGGGTCAGGGCGCCCTCCCGGGTCTCCTTCAGGGTGGCGCCCGCGGCCGTCGGAGGGTGGGGCGGGGCGGGGAGGACCGCCAGGGTGGGCCGTTCGCCGGGGTGCGGGTCCGTACGGGTGTGGAGGCGTACCTCGTCCCGTTCCTCGTCGAGGACGACCCCGTCCGGGGAGAGGATCAGTCGCGGGGCGCCCCAGGCCCGGCCCTTGTAGGCCGTACGGGCCGTCGCCGCGTCCAGGACCAGCAGGGCGACCCGGGTGCCGTCGGCGGTCTCCGTCTCCACGAGGGCGTCGGTGCCGGGGTGCAGGCCGGTGATCAGGACCCGGCCGTCCGCGCGCCGTACGGTCCCGGTCCCCGCTGCGGTGACCTTCCCCACCGTCCGTGCGTCCAGGGCGAGTTCGGGGGTGATGCCGTCCGTCGCGGCGAGCACCAGCACCGTACGGCCGTCCTCGTCGGCGACCGTGCAGACCGGCTGGGCGGTGGCCCAGTCGAGGCGCAGGCCCGCCACGTCCAGCCGCAGCGGCCAGCAGAAGTAGGCGCCGGAGGGGACGGTGACGGGGGTGGCGGGGAAGGTGAGGGGTGCGGCGTCCGGGAACGCGACCGTGAAGGTGGTCCCCTCGTGGTCGGGCAGCGGCTCGTGCGGCTGGTGGTTGGTGACGAAGAGGAAGCCGGAGGCGCGGCCGTCGGTGCGGACCGCCCAGCGCAGGGTGGCGCTGTCGTGCTGGCCGTCGGGGCGGTCGGCGGGCAGGGCCGACTCCATCGGGGCGATCCGCTCGCCGAACTCCGCCAGCAGCAGGTGCTGGAGGCGGAGTTCGTCGTACGACGGCCGGTACTGGCCGTACTCGCCCAGCGGGGCCTGGAAGTCGTACGTCAGGACGGGCAGGTCGTTGGGGTAGGCGGTGGCGTGGGACTCCTGGAGGGTGGTGCGGTCGCCGGGCGGGTTGGTGCCGCCGTGGAACATGTAGTAGCCCTGCCAGACCGAGCCGCAGCCGATCTTGGTGAGCGCGAGGGCGCCGATGTCGGCGGCGTCGACGCGCGGGCGGCGGTGGTAGGAGACCGCCATGCCGCCGCCCAGCTCGCAGGTGGCCCAGGGGAAACGGTCGGCGTGGGCGGCCGGGTCGGTGCCGCGGACGGTCGTGGGGCGCAGGTCGGCGCCGATGCCCTCGTCGTCGCGCTGGTGGGTGAAGAAGAAGTGCTTGCGGCAGGTGTCGGGCCAGCCGCCGTCGTGCTCGGTCCAGAAGGTCTCCGGGTAGCCGCCGTAGAGCGGGAGCAGTTCGTCGCCCGGGAGCTGGACCCCGCCCCAGGCGGTGGACGTCCACAGGGGTGCGTCGAGTCCGGCCTCCCGGGCCATGCGTTTCAGGGTGAGCAGGTGGCCGGGCTGGTCGTACAGCTCGTTCTCGATCTGCACGGCGACGATCGGGCCGCCGGACGCGCGGTCCAGACCGGCGAGTCGCGCCCCGATGGCGGCGAACCAGGGGCGTACGGCGGCGAGGTACGCCGGGTCGTCCGTGCGGGGTGCGGTGGTGCGGGCCAGGACCCAGTCGGGGAGGCCGCCGTTGCGCACCTCCGCGTGGGACCAGGGGCCGATGCGGGGGATGAGGTCGAGGCCGTGGCGGGCGCAGAGGCGGGCGAACCGGCGCAGGTCGCGGTCGCCGTCGAAGCGGAGGTCGCCCTCGGTCTCCTCGTGGTGGATCCAGATGAGGTAGGAGGCGACGGCCGTCACCCCGCCCGCCTTCATCTTCAGGAGTTCCTCCTCCCAGTGGGCGGCCGGGTGACGGGAGTAGTGGAACTCGCCGGAGACGGGGAACCAGGGTCGCCCGCCGCGGGTCAGCCAGCGGCTGGTCACCTCGATGGGATCGGGCACCCCCGGGGCATCGACGAAGGGAAGGTGACCCCGCAGGGGCGGGGCGGAGGGCGCGGGAACCTGGAGCTGGTGACGCGGCATCGGCTGACCTCCGGGGTCGAGTCGAGACACCTGGCACGGCCGGACGGGGCGCCGGGGATCGGGGTCAGGGGGCGGGGATCAGGGATCGGGGTCAGGGTCAGGGATCTGGGGGCGGGGTCAGGGATCAGGGGGCGGGGTCACGGGGTGGGATCAGGTCCGGGCGCTCGGCGCCGGGGCGAGTCGTGGTCGGGTCGGCGACCGGGACCAAGGCGGGGTGCGGGTCGGGGACCGGGACCGGGACCGGGACCGGGATCAGTTCGGGGTCCCAGTCCGGGACCGTGTCCGAGTCCGGGTCCGGGTCCATGGCCGGGACCGAGTCCGGGACCGAGTCCGGGACCGAGTCCGGGACCGGGACCGGGGCCGGGACCAGGGCCGGGACCGGAACCGGGACCGGAACCGGGACCAGGACCAGGGCCGGGACCGGAACCGGGACCAGGACCAGGGCCGGGACCGGGGCCGGGACCGGGGCCAGGGCCGGGACCGGGGCCAGGACCGGGGCCAGGACCGGGACCAGGGCCGGGGCCGGGACCAGGGCCGGGGCGATGTCAGGGGACCGGGCCAGGTCCCCAGGTCCGCGGTGGTGTCAGGGCGTCGTCGGGCCCAGGTCTGGGGTGTCGGTGAGGAGGGCCCTGGGGGTGGTGGTGCCGTGGAGTTCGAGGAGGACCAGTTCGTTGGTGCCGGGGCGCAGGGCGGGGGCGGGGACGTAGAGGGTGCGCTGGGGGCCGCGGTTCCAGTAGCGGCCCAGGTGGAAGCCGTTGATCCAGGCCTGGCCCTTGGTCCACCCGGGGAGGGAGAGGAAGGTGTCGGCGGGTTCGGTGACCTCGAACGTGCCCCGGTGGAAGGCCGGTTCGGCCGAGGTGGGGGCGGTCGCCGGGTCGAAGGCGGTGGTGGGCGGCGCGTCGTCCACGGGCAGCGGGTGGCAGTCCCAGCCCTGGAGGGCCTCGCCGTCGAGGGTGACCGGGCCCAGCAGGCCCTTGGGGACGCCGATGCGGGGGCCGTAGTTGACCCGGCCCATGTTCTCCACCAGGACGTCCAGCCGGGCGCCGGAGCGCGGGACGTCGATGGGGAGCGTCTCGTCGTAGCGCTCGCGTTCGAGGACTCCGGCGGGGGCGCCGTCGACGAAGACCTGGGCGCGGTCGCCGACCCCGCCCGCGAAGTGGAGCAGGCCGGGTCCCGTGGCGGACAGGGTGGTCCGGTAGAGGACGTATCCGGCGCGCCGGTCGAGCGCGTCGGCGGTGACGGGGTCGGCGGAGTGCACGCCGTCGTGGCCGAGCCGCCGGAAGAGACCGAGCCGGTGGGTCAACTCGACCTCGGTGCACGGCAGTTTGGGCGCCTCGGTCGGCACGGCCTCGTCCGGGACCGCGGCATGGCGGGCGATCACCTCGCGGAAGGCGTGGTATTTGGGGCCGGGGTCGCCGCTTTCGGTGAGGGGGGCGTCGTAGTCGTACGAGGTGATGGTGGGCGCGTAGGCGTGGTGGTGGTTGGCGCCGTTGGTGTAACCGAAGTTGGTGCCGCCGTGGAACATGTAGATGTTGACGGAGGCGCCCGCGGCGAGGAGGCGGTCCAGGTCGGCGGCGGCGTCCGCGGCGTCCCGGCCGTGGTGCGGGCCGCCCCAGTGGTCGAACCAGCCGATCCAGAACTCCGAGCACATCAGCGGGCCTTCGGGCTGGTGCTCGCGCAGCCGGGCGAGGGAGGCGTCGACGCGGCTGCCGAAGGTGCCGGTGGCGAGGACGCCGGGGAGGGTGCCGCGGGTGAGGTGGTCGCCGTCGGTCTGGTCGCAGGTGAAGAGGAGTTCCTCGACGCCGCGCCCGCGCAGACTGCTCTCCACGTGCTTGAGGTAGGCGGTGTCGTCGCCGTACGCGCCGTACTCGTTCTCCACCTGGACGGCGATGACCGGCCCGCCCGACGCGGCCATGTACGGCAGGAGGGCGGGCAGGAGCAGGTCGAGGTAGCGGTCGAAGGCGTCGGTGAAACGGGGGTCGCTGGTGCGCAGCCGGATGTCGGGGTCGGAGGTCAGCCAGTAGGGGAGGCCGCCGCCGTCCCATTCGGCGCAGATGAAGGGGCCGGGCCGCAGGAGGACGTGGAGGCCCTCCTGCTGGGCGAGGCGGAGGAAGCGGGGGAGGTCGAGGAGCCCGTCGAGGTCGAGGGTGCCGGGGGTGGGCTCGTGGAGGTTCCAGGGGAGGTACGTCTCCACCGTGTTCAGGCCCATGAGCCGGGCCTTGCGCAGCCGGTCGGGCCACTGGTCCGGGTGGACGCGGAAGTAGTGGAGGGCGCCGGAGAGGATGCGGAAGGGGGTGCCGTGCAGGAGGAAGCCGTCGGTGGTCGTGGTCAGGGCGGGCATGGGGTTCCCCTCGGGTGCATTGCGGTACGGACGTGACGTGGGTGCGGGTGGGCGAACGGACGGACGGTCAGGAGGAGGTGCGGGTCGCCCGGGTCAGCCACAGCGTCGCGGCGAGACACACGGCCGACACCGCGGCGAGCAGCAGCGGTACGGCGCGGACGCCCGACCACTCGATGACCTTGCCGAGCGAGGGGCCCGCCGCGACACCGCCCGCCAGGGAGGCGGCGATGACCAGGGCACCGGCCCGGCGGGCGTGCGGCGCGGCCCGGTGGAGCCAGGGCAGACCGGTCGGGAAGATCGGCGCGATGAAGAGGCCGACGCCCGCGTAGGCGTAGGGCGCGAGGCCCGGTACGGCGGCCAGCAGCAGGCAGACCGTCATCCCCGCGCAGGAGACCGTGATGATCGTCTGGGCGGAGAAGCGCAGGGCGAGCGGGGCGGTGAGGAAGCGGCCGGCCGTCATCATCAGCCAGTACACGGAGGTGGCGGTGGCGGCGAGCCCGGCGCCGTAGCCGACGGTCTCCAGATGGGTGGGCTCCCAGCCGCCGACGCCGGCCTCGATGCCGACGTGCAGGACGTAGAGGGTGACGAAGACGGCCAGGACGGAGCGCAGGGCGCGGCGGGCGGGGGCGGGCGCGGCGGGGGTGTCGCCGAGCGGCGGCGGGACGTGGTCGCGTACGCCGCGCAGGCACAGCAGCAGTGGCAGGGTGACCAGGGCGAAGCCGAGGAAGACGGCCGGGTAGCGGTCGGCGCCGGCCCCGCCGATCAGGGCGGGGCCGAGGATCGCGCCGACGCCGAAGTGGGCGTTGAGGATGTTGAGCATCGCGGTGGAACGGCTGCCGAAGCCGACGGCGAAGAGCTGGTTGAGGCCGTAGTCGACCCCGCCCGCGCCGAGCCCGGCGCACAGGGCGGCGGCGAGGGCCGCGGTCCAGTCCGGCGCGAGGGCGAAGCCCGCGGCGCCGGTGGCCATCAGCAGGTACGAGGAGCCGAGCAGTCGCCGGTTGCCGATCCGGCCGTACAGCCGGTCGAAGAGGAGGACTCCCGCGACTCCCCCGACGAAGTGGGCGCTCAGGGCCAGCCCCGTGGCGGAGGGCGAGAGCCCGAACTCCTCGCGCAGGGCCGGGATGGCGGGGCCGTAGAAGGCCTGGAGCGCGCCCATCAGCGCGAAGGCGGCGCAGGCGGCCGCGACGGCGGCGGTGCTGAAGACGGGGACGTCCGGCGGGCCCGGCACCGGCGGGGTACGCCGTTGCCGCGTGGGCTGGTCGGTCACGCGGCCTCCAGGGGCGGACGGCCCACGGCGGTGTGGGCACGGGTACGGGCAGGGGTGGGTTGCTCCGACGAGGCTCGATGTTACCGGTAACATCAACGCCGTCAAGATGCTTTTCACACCGAATGGGCCGAGCCGGTCCTCACCCCGGGGTGTCGGCCCGGGCACGGGTTGGTTGCGACAAGGAGCTTTCGGTGTGCGGGAGTTGGACGGGCGGAACCATGCCGGCATGGACCGGGACCGATACATCGACTTTCTGCGGGCGTGGGCGATCACGCTCGTCGTGGCGGGCCACTGGCTGATCACGGGGCTGGTCCGGCACCCGGACGGGGAGATCACCGCACCGGAGCTGCTGGCGACCGTCCCCTGGACGCAGTGGCTGACGCTGGGCTTCCAGATCATGCCGCTGTTCTTCCTGGCGGGCGGGCACGCCGCGAGCGGGTCGTGGGAGCGGGCCCGGGCGGACGGGGCGACGGCCGCGGGGTGGGTGGGCGGCCGGGCCGTACGGCTGCTGCTGCCGGTGGCCGTGTACAGCGGGCTGGTGCTGCTCGCCGTCGCGGTCTGCTCGGCGCTCGGCGTGGATCCGGTCACGCTCGCCCTGGTGGGGTGGGCGATGGCGATGCAGTTCTGGTTCCTGCCGGTGTATCTGCTGCTCAGCGGCCTGACCCCGGCGCTGTACGCCCTGCACCGGCGCTGGGGTCCGCGGGTCCCGGTGGCGATGGGGGCGGCCGCGCTCGGCGTCGGCACGCTGGTCGCGACGGCCGACGAACGGCACACGGGGGCGGTCGGCGCCCTGGGCACGCTCAACTATCTGCTCGTGTGGGGCGTCGTCTACCAGCTCGGTTTCTGCTGGCGGGACGGGCGGTTGGGCGGCGAACGGGGGGACAGCGGAAGGCTGGGCGGCGGACGCGGGGTTCCGGTGGCCATGGCCGTGGGTGGTGGGGCCGGTTTCGCGCTGCTCGTCGGTGCCGGGCCGTTCCCCGTCAGCCTCATCCTGGTGACCGGTCAGGATCTCGGCAACACCGACCCGCCCTCGGTGGCCATGCTGGCGTGGGCCGTGGCGCAGGTCGGGGTGTGCCTGCTGGTCGCGCCGGGGGTGCGGCGGGTGCTGGAGCGGGCCCGGGTGTGGCGGGCCGTGCGGGGGCTGGGGGCGGCGAGCATGACGTTGTACCTCTGGCACATGGTGCCGGTGCTGGTGGTGGCCGCCGCCTTCTATCTGACGGACCTCGCGCCCGAACCCGCGTACGGCTCGGCGGCCTGGTGGGCGCTGCGGGTGCCGTGGATGGTGGTGCTCGGGGGCGTTCTGGCGGGCGTGCTCCAAGCGCTGCGGCCGGTGGAGCGGGGGCTCCGGGTGTGGGCGGCCCGGGTGCGGCCCGACGCCCGGCTCGGGGGTGCGGCCGCGGCACGGATGTGGGCGGGGACCGCGGTGAGCGGGTGGGCGTTGACGTACTTCGCCGGCCACGGGTTCGCCGACGGCGGCCGCTTCCCGCTCCTCGCGGCGACGGGGCTGGCTCTGGGGGTGGGGTCGGTGCTGTTCCCGGGGCGGGCGGGACATCGGCAGGCGGCGGAGAGCTCCCGGAGCGGCGACGAGGGTGCCGTGGGGAAGGCCGCCTGACAGGGGCGGGAACCGCGGCGGGGCCGGGGGCGCGTCAGGCCGTCCGCTTGCGGGCCGCCGTCTTCTTGGCCGGGGCCTTCTTGGCCGTCGCCGCCTTCTTGGTGGCGGCCTTCTTGGCCGTGCTCTTCGCCGCCGGTGCGTCCTTCTTCGCGCCCTGTGCCGACTTGGCGGTCTTGGCGGTCCGGGCCGTCGACTTGTGGGGGGAGGGTTCCGCCCGCTTCGTGGCGGAGGTGGAGGTGGACTTCTTCCCGGCCGGCGCCTTGGGGCGCGGGAGGGATCTGAGTCCGGCCTCGGCCGGGTGTTCCTCGCCCCGCGACTCCTTCGCGGCGCGCACGCTGTTCTCCAGGGCCGCCATCAGGTCCAGGACCTTGCCGCCGGACGGTGCGGAGGGGGCCTCGGGGGGTGTCTCGCCGGCCGCCTTGGCCGCGATGACCTCCTCGACGGCCTCCCGGTACTCGTCGTGCAGGTCGTCGAGGTCGACCTCGCCGAGGGTGTCCATCAGGGCGTCGGCGAGGTCGAGTTCCTGGTCACGGACCGTGACGTCGGTGTCGGGGGCGACGCCCTCGGGGGCGCGGACCTCGTCCGGCCAGAGCAGGCCGTGCATGGCGATCGCGTCGCCGACCACGCGGAGCATGCCGAGGCGCTCCCGGCCGCGCAGTGCGTACTTGGCGATGGCGACCTTGTGGCTGCGCTTCAGGGCTTCCCGCAGGAGGGTGTACGGCTTCGCGGCGGGCGCGCCGCCGGCCTGGAGGTAGTAGGCCGCGTCCATCTGGAGGGGATCGATCCGGTCGGCCGGGACGAAGGCCACGATCTCGATCGTCCTCGCGGTGGGGAGGGGGAGGTGGGACAGGTCCTCGTCGGTGATCGGGATGATCGTGCCGTCCGCGTCCTCGTAGCCCTTGCCGATCTCCGTGGCGCTCACCTCGCGGTCCTCCAGCTCGCAGACCTTGCGGTAGCGGATGCGGCCGCCGTTCTACGGGGGTTCCAGATGCGTTGCGTGACGTCGCAGTGTGCATCGTCGTTGAGAGTGCTGCGATGGTTCTCCGGGGGTGTTGCTCCGTGGTGGACCGTTGCGGCCTGTCCGTGGAGTGAGGGGATCAACGGGTGCGTGCTTTTCCGGTCCGAATGCCGTCCGGTACTGCGTACTGGACAGTGGTCGACGCTGAGATGCAGGTGGTCAACGAAGCCGACCGGTACTTACGGGGTCTCAGGTTGAGCAAGGACCGCGCCGAGTCGACGACGAAGGCGTACGCCGGAGCGATCGGGCTGTTTCTACGCTGGTGTATGGCGACGGGGCGAGACTGGCGTACAGCCGCCCGCGATTTGAGCTCCTTCATCCTCTGGCTGAAATGGCAGCCGACTGGGGCAGAGGGGCAGGCGACGGTCGTACCAGGGCCCGGCGGGAGGCCCGCCCGGGAGGCACGCCGGATCAATGGCGTGCTCACAGCGGTTCGCGGCTTCCTGGCTCACGCGGTGACGGAGCGGGAAGTCCCGGGCTGGGTGCTGGAGCAGCTCTACCAGCTCGGGGACAGCTTGGACCTCCCTATTCAGGCACAGTCGGAAGACGGCAGGCTCCGCTACCGGCTCCAGGCCCAGCACCGCTTGCCGGAAACGGAGAGGGCAGTGGACCGGGCCAGCGATGCGGAGATCGTGGCGATGTTCCGGGCCTGTCGCTCGGCGCGCGACAGGTTGCTGATCCTGCTGCTGGCCCGAGTTGGGCTTCGCCGCGGGCAGGCGGCGGGCCTGCGTCGCAGTGACGCTCATCTGCTCGTGGACTCAGCCGCCCTAGGATGCCGCCTGGAAGGCGCCCACCTGCATGTCGTACGGCGGCAGAACCCGAACAACGCCTGGTCGAAGTCCCGGCGTCCGGTGGCGCTGCCGGTGGACTTCCTGGTGGTGCAGGCGTTCGACCAGTACGTCTTGGAGCGGCACGAACGGCTCGGGCCGGCGGGCAGTGATTTCCTGCTGGTGAACCTCTTCCGTGAGCCCTTGGGGTCACCCATCACACCGGACGCGATCGGCGAGACCGTGGAGGCCCTGACCCGCCGTGCCGGGCTGGACCGCAAGGTCACCCCACACATGATGCGGCACGCCTTCGCCAGCAATGTCGCGGACTCCGGGGGCTCACTGGACGAGATCCAGTCTCTCCTGGGCCATAAGCACCCGGACTCGGCTCGTCCCTACCTGCACCCCGCGCAGTCGCGGCTGCGCGAGGCGATCAGCCGTGTTCCCTCGCCGAGGGACCTGGGCGGGGAGCCAGGTCGATGACGCTCAGCGTTGTCCGTCTCCAGCCTCTCGGGCATGAGGCGGCAGACGGCAGTACCGCGGCCCTGTGGGCGGCGGTCGATCCGGAGTTCCTGACCGTCTTCGACTGGTCGCCGGAGACCGGCGTGCTATTCTTCCCCGTGGACCACCCGCTGCTGGGCACGCCGCTGTGCCGAGTGAACGGCTGCGTACAGACCAGCGTCGCCAGGCAGTTGTGTTCCGGCTGCCGATCGCGGTGGAAGCAGGCCGGGGAGCCTCGGCTGGAGGAGTTCGCCGAGATGGGCCGCGGCAACGGTCGGCAGGTCGGGGTCCAGGACTGCTCGGTGTCCGGATGCCAACGGCCGTTCTCGTCCTGGCGACGGCCGTTGTGCTCGACGCACCTCGGGCAACTCAAGCGCCGGAATGTGACGTTGGAGGAGTTCCTCACCCTCGACGATCTGGTCGCGCTGCCCGCGTTCGGCCCCTGCGAGGTCGCCGCCTGCCACCGGGACCGGGACGGCGTGTCCCCCTACTGTCACGCCCACCGGGAGCGCTGGAGGACCGCGGTCGCCCGCGGGCTGAGCGGGGACGACGAGGAGCGATGGCGGCGCACGACCGTCCCCGTCTCCGCGAACAACGAGGTCAGCCTGCGTGGCCTGCCGGACCGCGTGGTGGCCGAAATCCTCTACAGCGTCCAGGCCCGGACGCGCGAGGGACTCCACACCACGCAGTTCCTGCTCCGCAATCTCACCAACCGTCTCCGCGAACTCGAACTCCCCTCGCTGACAGCGGTGGACCCAGCTCATGTCTCCCGAGGTACGCGCGGCCTCTGCAGCAACCTGGTCACCCTCGTGGGTCGGCTCGGACTGACGCCGGAGGGCGAGCGGGGCAAGGATGTGTGGAACGGCGCCGCGTTCGGACACACCGGGCACCTTGCGTTCACCGCGATCCACCAGCCCTGGCTGAGGGCCGCCGCCAAGGAATGGGCGTTCTTCTCGCTGCCTCAGCGTCGTGGCAATGTCATGAGCAGCATCCAGGACATCCTCAACGCGTTCTCCCTGCTGTCCGAGAGCCTGAGGCTCCAGCGCGAGGATCGCGGAGACGACATCCACGCGCTCAGTCGCCGGGACATCACCGCGTTCACCAATCGCCTGGCCTTCCTGCACCACAGTGGGGACATCTCGGCGACCAAACGGGTCAGGGTCGTCCGCTACGTCCGTACCCATCTCGCCCGGATGCGGTCCCTGGGACTGACCCGGCCCGGTCAGCCGCTGCACTGGTTGCCGGATGACTTCGCGATCCTCGCGGAGGACATTCCCGACGACCCCGAGGACACCGAGGCCGGCAAGGACCTCCCGGCCGAGGTCATGCGGCAGATCTGCGAGCAGTTGCCTTCCCTGGTCGGCCAGGCCCGGAACGGCAACGAGAACCGGGTGGCCGTCGAATTGCTCATCGACACCGGGAGACGGCCTCAGGAGATCTGCCAGCTGCGCTGGGACTGCCTCAAACAGGATGCCGACGGGCAGCACGTGCTGATCTACGACAACTACAAGGCCAACCGCCACGGACGTCGGCTGCCGATCTCCCAGGTCACGGCAGGAGTGATCACCAGACAGCAGGAACTGATCCGCGCCGACTTCCCGAGCACACCGACCGCCCAGTTGATGCTGCTGCCCACACGGGTGGCCAATCCCCACGGCCTGAAGACCATCGCGCCGGGATGGCTCTCCGGCCGCCATCGCGAGTGGATCCGGTCCCTGCCCGAGTTCCTGGTCCCCACCCGGGTCGAGATGGACGGCCTGCCGGTCACCAGGATGATGCCCTTCGACAAGTCCAAGATCTTCCTTTACGCGTACCGGCACACCTACTGCCAGCGACACGCGGACGCCGGGGTCGCCGTCGACGTCCTCAGGGCCTTGATGGATCACCGGCGCCTGGACACCACCCAGGCCTACTACCGGGTCACCGAAGAACGGCGCCGAGAGGCCGTGGACCGTGTCACCGAGATGCAGTTCGACCGGCACGGCAAGCGTATCTGGCGGCAGGCCAGGGAGCTGCTCGACTCCGAACACGCCCGCCGGGCCGTCGGCGAGGTAGCCGTTCCATACGGCGTCTGCACCGAGCCGTCGAACGTGGCGGCGGGCGGACACGACTGTCCCGTCAGATTCCGCTGCGTGGGCTGCGGTCATTTCCGCACCGACGTCTCCTACCTGCCCGACCTGGAGGCTTACCTCTCCGACCTGCTGCGCAACCGCGAGCGGATCGCCGCCGCGCTGGACGCGGACGACTGGGCGAAGGCCGAGGCCATGCCGTCGGACGAGGAAATCAGCCGGGTGAGGCGTCTCATCAAGCGAGTGAAGGACGGCATGGACGACCTCGACGCAAGCCAGCGCGCCGAGGTCGAGGAGGCCGTATCCGTGGTCCGCCGCGGTCGGCAAAGCGTGCTGCTGGGGATGCCTCGGGTCCGCCAGCCTCTCCCCGATCTGCGACCAGAAAGGCCGTTGTGACCAGCAAGAGCGATCACGCCATGTCCGAAGGGAAGCGGGCAGACGCAGCACGCCGACGGCAGCGCGTCGAGAGAGCCATCAGCGCCGCCATCAAGGCGGGTGACGAGATCACTGCCTCCGGCATCGCCCGAACCGCCGGAGTCGACCGCTCCTTTCTCTACCGCCACCGCGACCTGCTGGAAGTAATCCACACCGCGGCAACGGCGCCGCCGTCCGGCGAAGGCCACACCCAGGTCAGCAAGGCCTCCCTGCAAGCCGACCTGGCGAACGCCGTGGAACGCAACGCCCGGCTCACGGCCCGCGTCCGGCAACTGGAGAACCGGCTCTCCCAACAGCTCGGTGAACAGGCCTGGCGCGACTCCGGCCTCGGAGCGCCCACCGACATCGACCACCTCCAGCGGCAGATCACCACCCTCGAACAGCGAGTGGTGGAACTCCGAGGCCAACTCGAAGACCGCACCAAGGAACTACAGGCCGCACGTGCCGCCAACCGAGAGCTGACCCGAACCCTCAACCAGACCCACCGCTGACCGCACCTGTTCCTCCGAACCGTCCAGGTGGCGCATGCCGGGATGCGATCAGCGGCCAGGGGAGGTGCCATGGAAATACAGGAGGTGGGAAGGCCATGGCCCGAGCGGTCTGGAGCGGTGCTCTCTCATTCGGTCTCGTCGCCCTGCCGGTGCAGCTGTTCACGGCGACGGAAAGCCACACGATCCGCTTCAACCAGCTCCAACGCGGAACATCCGACCGAGTGCGCAACAAGCGAGTCAACGAGCGCACCGGCGAGGAAGTCCCCATGGAGGAGATCATCAAGGGCTTCGACATGGGGGACGAATACGTCGTCGTCGAGCCCGGCGAGCTGGACGAGATCGCCCCTGGCCAGTCCAAGTCGCTGGAGATCACCGGGTTCGTCGACCTGGACCAGGTCGAGCCGGTGTTCTTCGACAAGACCTACTACCTGGCGCCGAAGGGCAAGGAGTACGCCAAGGTCTACGCCCTGCTCCACAGCGCCCTGTCCAAGGCGAACAAGGTCGGTATCGCCACCGTCGTCATGCGCAATCACGAGTATCTGGTCGCCGTGAAGGCCGAGGGTGATGTTCTGGCGATGCACACCATGCACTGGGCGGACGAGGTTCGCGACCCTCATCGGGAGATCGGGAGTCTGCCGGAGGAGACGAAGGTCTCTAACAAGGAGCTACAGACGGCGGTGCAGCTGGTTGAGGCGCTGAGCATCGAGTGGAATCCGGAGGAGTACCACGACACCTATCAGGAGAAGGTGCTCCAGCTCGTGGAGGCCAAGCGCACCGGTCAGACAGTGGAGAAGGGCGAGCCGCCGCCGCGCTCCACCAACGTTATCGATCTCATGGACGCGTTGCGGGCCAGCGTCGAGCAGGCCGAGACGACAAGGAAAGGAGGCAGTAAGGGGCAGCAGAAAACCGCGGGCACGAGTCCTCCGACACCGTTGAAGGCAGCGACCGAAAGACGCGCGGGCCGTACGTCAGGAAAGGCCGCGAAGTCCTCGAAGGCTTCGGAATTGGAAGGGCTGAGCAAGGCCGAGCTCTACCAGCGCGCATCCGAGGCCGACATTCCTGGTCGCTCATCGATGACTCGAGAAGACCTGGTCAAAGCCCTCACTGGCAGGAGAGGTCACCGCACCACACAAGCGTCCTGACGAGGTAGCAGCGGCAGCGGGTCGTAGTCGTGCCCCAATCTCGTCAGCTTAGGGCACACCGATGAAACGCGCTGTCCAGGGACGACAACTCCTATACGGAGATCGTCTCCCGCGCTGCCGAACCAGACCCGGCCGGTCCAGACAGTGTCACCCAGCGGCCGAGAAGTTCACGGTTGTCGGCAGGCGTTCTGCTCGAACAGCCAACGCCGGGCTGCTTCCAGAACTTCGTCCCGGTCGCGTGCAACTGGGCGCGGGTCCTTGACGATCTCTTCATCCGGCGGGATCGCCGCATCGTAGGTACGGCCCGTACGGTCCGCGTCCTTGACTTCCGTCAAGATCAGCATGGCTCCGTCAGACAGGCGGTACTCCTGGTTCCCCGTGGGCACGCCATAGGTCTGCTCGCCGAAGAATCGGGTGTCCGGACGCCCTCGGAAGGCCACCGCGACCGCTTCACCCGCACTGGCTGTCCGCTTGCCGGTCAGGACCGCAACCGGCGGCATGCTCCTGGCCACGGGCCGGCCGTCGCCCCAGCCGGCCGGCCTCCCGTCCTCGTACGGGGCACCGTGTTTGATCGACCAGACGGACTTCTTGCCGTCGGCATCCACGAACATCCCGACCTTGCCATCGCCGAGGATGGGCCCCACGACAGCCAGCATCGGCCACATGTTGCCGCCCGTATCCGAACGCAGATCCACCACCCAACCGCAGGACCCCGTCCGGTCTGCCTTCGCCACGGCACCTCGGCCCAGCCGTACGTACTCGTCGTACACCTTCTGAGATCCCTGAACTCCGGGGAGGGAAACGTACCCAATGCCGTTTTTCAGTGAATGGCCCCGCAGGCCATCGAGGGAGGCCGCGGAGGATCCCAGGTTCACCTTTGCCCGCTCCGGCTCCCAGAAGGTGCTGTGGCCGTCGCCCAGGGTCTGCAATGCCGAGCCGATTGCCCCGTAAGTGTCCGCAGGCGCCCGCGCACCGCGTGCCTGCGTGAACGCCTTGCTCCGCACGTCTGCCCAGTCGACCTGGTGCCGGAGAAGAGAGTGCTCTTCCATGATGCTCAGCGCCCTCGACAAATACGTCCGCGCCCCAGGCGCCATGTCATCGCTGGATGCCTCCTGCGAACGGCTCGTGCAGCCCGTTGTTGCGGCGACGACCGCAACCAGCCCAGCACAGGCCGACATGCGCAGTAAACGTCCCCGCCTCATCCGCCCCCCAGGCGCTTGATCCAGGAAGCAACCCTACCGTTGAAGATCAACTGCCGACGAGCTCCCAGATGAGAGACAGACGCTAACGCGCCAGCGCCAGTCACCGGAATCACCTTGCGCCACATCTGTTGCAAGACGAACAACGCAGATCAGTCGGCCCCACCTGCGCCGACATCCACTGGCCTGCCACTGGAACGCCTCACACCCCCAGAGAACCGCCGTCCTCGGTGTGGATCTGGCGGAAGGAGATCGAGTGGCTCTCGGTGGCGTTCACCAGCTTGATCGGGATGCTGACGAGACCGAAGGAGATGGCGCCGTTCCAAATGGATCGCACGGGCAGCGTCCTCCTGAACCGGGAAAGGGGCGACGATTTATACCGTTTTGTGTGATTCGTGTGATTCTCATCGTATGACGCCGATCACAGAGGTGGAGGGGCGGAGGCTCGCTCTCAGCAATCTGGAGAAGGTGCTGTACCCGGCGACCGGCTTCACGAAGGGCGAGGTGCTCCACTACTACGCCACGGTCGCCGACGTCCTGCTCCCCCATCTGCGGGACCGGCCGCTGTCCTTCCTGCGGTATCCGGACGGGCCGGGCGGGCAGGTGTTCTTCGCCAAGAACGTGCCGCCGGGGACGCCCGAGTGGGTGACCACGGCCGAGGTGCCGCGGTCGGAGGGGCCGGCGCGGATGGTGGTCGTCCAGGATCTGGCGAGCCTGGTGTGGGCGGCGAACCTGGTGACCGAGTTCCATACGCCCCAGTGGGTGATCCAGGACCCCGGGCACGCCGACCGGCTGGTCTTCGACCTCGACCCGGGGGCGCCGGCCGGGATGGTGGAGTGCTGCGAGGCCGCGTTGTGGCTGCGGGAGCGGCTGGCGGAGGACGGGATCGAGGCGTACGCGAAGACGTCCGGGTCGAAGGGGCTGCACCTGGTGGCGGCGGTGCGGGGGGCGTCGTCGCAGCGGGTGTCGGAGTACGCGAAGAGCCTGGCGGTGGAGGCGGAGCGGGCGATGCCGTCGCTGGTGCTGCACCGGATGACCCGGAGCCTGCGGGCGGGAAAGGTGTTCGTGGACTGGAGCCAGAACGCGGCACGCAAGACGACGGCCACGGCCTACACGCTGCGGGCCCGGGAGGAACCGCTGGTGTCGGCACCGGTGCGGTGGGAGGAGGTGGGGGAGGTCGCGAAGACGGGGGAGGCGGGGCGGATGGCGCTGGGGGCGGGGGAGGTGGTGGAGCGGGTACGGGAATGGGGGGACCTGCTGGCGCCGGTACTCGACCCGGATCACGCGGGCGCGGTGCCTTGAGGCCGGATTTCCTCGCCCTGCCGGACGGACCGTGTCGGCGTCAGACTTTGACGACGGTGACGCGAGAGCCGCACAGGGCGGTCAGATCCTCGGGGTCCGAGGTGAGGACCGTGGCCGGACCGGGGGCGGCGAGTGCTGTGGCGCCCAGCAGGGCGCCAAGGGCGTACTTGTGGCCGTGCAGGCCGGCGTCGGCGAGGAGGGTGACCGCGTGACGGGCAAGGGGTTCGGTGACCGGTTCGACGACGAGGCGGGACAGGATCCATTCCAGAGCCGGGCGATTGATCCGTGGATGGATCACGTCCACGAGGGTGGCCGCGGAAGTGATCACCCGCAGGTCGTCGGCGCGGGCGAGGGCGAGCCAGCCGGTGACCGTACGGTCCCGCGCAACAGCCTTGGCCAGCCCTTCGCAGTCGAGAACCAGGGTGCCGCCGGGGACGGCGGGGGACCGGGTCACGCGGCGCTCGCCCCGCCTTGGGACTGTTGCTCCCGGGCCCGGTGCAGCTGATCGCGCAGGCCCTGGATCTCCTCGTCGGTGATGGGGCCGTGTTCGGCCTCCGCGACCACGATGAGTTCGTTGAGGTTGTCCCGCTCGATCTGGCGGGCAACGGCTGCGGCGACGTAGGCGGAGAGTCCGGAGGGGCCGCTTCGGGCCTTGGCGGCTTCGGCGATGTCGCGCGGCATGGTGATCGAGTACTTGCCGGTAGGCTCACTCATGCTACTTATCCTACCTTGAATCCTCCCACGGCCGGAGCCGGCCCTGTACTCCCGAAGCTGCCGCGAAGTGACAAGTAGCTCTGTGTAGCCGATCTGACGGTCTGTTGTCCCGGTCTCCGCCGTTCTGGCCCTGCCTCTGTTGTGCCCGCGTCACCTTGGTCGCGTTGCGGTGATCGAGGAGAGGGGTCAGGCGTGCGTCGGGAGTGGGAACCAGAGGACTTGATCGAGGTCTGGACGATGCTGGAGGAGGACCAGGAGCGGCTTCGGAACAAGTCGGGGGCGAACCGGCTGGGCTTCGCGCTGCTGCTGAAGTTCTTCGAGGTGGAGGCGCGCTTCCCGGAGGATGCGGCGGAGGTCCCGGCGGCGGCGGTGTCGTACGTGGCCCAACAGGTGAAGGTGCCGGCCGAGGACTGGGGCGCCTACGACTGGTCGGGGCGGGCGATCAAGCGGCACCGGATGGAGGTCCGGGCGGCGTTCGGGTTCCGCGAGTGCACGCAGGAGGACCAGGTCCAGCTCACGCAGTGGTTGGCGGCGGAGCTGTGCCCCGTGGAACTGAACGGGGACCGGCTGGCTGAGGCGGTGGTGGCGCGGTGCCGCAACGACCGCTTGGAGCCGCCGGCGCCCGCGAAGGTGGCACGGCCTGGTGGCCTCGGCGGTGAACACCTTCGAGGAGGGGTTCTGCGCGACGACAGTGGGGCGGTTGTCCGCGGCCTCGCGGTCCCGGCTGGACGACCTGGTGGCCGAGGACGACGGGGATGAGGGCAGCGTGGGCGGGGGCCGGACGTTCTTCACCGAGCTGAAGGCGGACCCCGGCGCGCTGGGCCTGGACAGCCTGCTGACGGAGGTGAACAAGCTGCAGCGGGTGCGTCAGTTGGAGCTGCCGCCGGGGTTGTTCGGGGAGTTTCCGGAGAAGCTGGTGTCGGCGTGGCGGGCGCGGGCGGCGAAGGAGTACCCGTCCGACCTGGTGGCCGCGCCGGCTTCGGTGCGGTACACGCTGCTGGCGGCGCTGTGCCACGTGCGCGAGACCGAGATCACCGACTCCCTGGTGGACCTGTTCATCCAACTGGTGCAGAAGATCAATACGCGAGCGGAGAAGAAGGTCGAGGGTGAGTTCGTCAAGGAGCTGAAGAAGGTCCGCGGCAAGGAGGCGATGATGCTGCGGGTCGCGGAGGCGGCTCTGGCGGAGCCGTCCGGCACGGTCCGTAAGGTGATCTATCCGGTGGTGGGCGGGGAGAAGACGCTCAAGGCGCTGGCGGCGGAGGCTGCGGCGAACGAGGCCAAGTACAAGGCGCGGATCCGCACCGTGCTGCGGTCCTCGTACTCGGCGCACTGGCGCCGGATGCTCTCGCCGCTGCTGTCGGCCTGGGAGCTGAAGAGCAACAACACCGCCTACCGCCCCGTGATGGACGCCATCGACCTGCTCAAGCGCTACCTGGACCAGCCGATCAAGGACGGGGCGTTCTTCGACGCGGCGGAGAAGGTGCCGCTGGAGGGGGTGGTGCCCGAGCAGTGGCGGGCCGCGGTGGTGGACGACAAGGGCCGGGTCGAGCGCATCCCCTACGAGCTGTGCGTGCTGGTCAGCTTGCGGGACGCGCTGCGCAGGCGGGAGGTGTGGGTGGCCGGGGCCAGCCGCTGGCGCAACCCGGAGGACGACCTGCCCCCGGACTTCGAGGACAACCGGGACGTGCACTACTGGGCGATCCGCCAGCCGCAGGACCCGCAGGAGTTCATCGCCGCCCTGCAGAAGCGGCTGCGCGACGCCCTCACGGGCTTCGACCGCGCGTTGGAGCTGGGCACCACGGGCGGGGTGGAGATCACCAGGAAGCACGGCGAGCCGTGGATCAAGGTGTCCCCGCCGGCCAAGCAGGAGGAGCCGGAGAACCTGGTCGCCCTGAAAGCCGAGATCCAGCGCCGCTGGGGCACGATCGACCTGATCGACATCCTCAAGGAGGCCGAGTTCGCCACAGGCTTCACCTCCGAGTTCGCCTCGGTGGCCTCCCGGGAGGCGGTCCCACGCAACGGTCGACCGGCAGTACACCGACACTCACGGCGCCTCCATCGTCGGGTTCGCGTTCTCCCACATGCTCGGCTTCAACCTGCTGCCCAGGCTCAAGAACGTCGGGTCGGCCCGGCTGTACCGCCCCGCCGCAGGCGAGGACGAGCAGTGGCCACAGCTGGGCCCGGTGCTGTCGCCCAAGACGATCGACTGGGAGCTGATCCGTCAGCAGTACGACCAGATCGTCAAATACACCACCGCCCTGCGCCTGGGCACGGCGGAGGCCGAGCAGGTCCTGCGTAGGTTCACCCGCGGAGGTCCCAAGCACCCCACCTACCGGGCCATCGAGGAGTTGGGGCGGGCCGTGCACACGGCCTTCATCTGCGACTACCTCGCCGACGCCGACCTGCGCCGCGAGATCGGCGAAGGCCTGCAGGTCGTCGAGAACTGGAACAGCGCGAACCACGACCTGTTCTACGGCAAGGACGGCGAACTGACCGGCAAGGACAAGGAGAGCCAGGAGATCTCGATGCTCGCTCTCCACCTCCTCCAATCGGCCCTGGTTCACGTCAACACGCTCCTGGTCCAACAGGTCTTGGCCGAGCCGAAGTGGGCGGACAAGCTCACCGAGGCAGACCGGCGCGGCCTCTCCCCACTTTTCTGGACCCATGTGAACCCGTACGGCAGGTTCGAGCTGGACATGAACCGCCACCTGCACCTCGGCCCGCTCCTCCCGCAGCAGCGCACCCCGCAGGATCACACCGAGCGAACCGAAGATGCGACGGCACCTTGATCCTTTCGTTCTCTGCCTGTTCAATCGGCGCAAGTCTCAGCTGTGTCCAGAGGGGCGACTATGCCGTTCAACATCGAAGCCGATGCCAGAGTTGCCGGACGGGACGAGTGGCCCTATGCGCCGGCCGTCGGGGTCGGACCACTCCGGTTCGGCATGACCGTCGACGAAGTGGTCGAGGCGGCTGAGGTGCTCGGCCAGTCGAGCGTCAGCGAGTGTCCAGCGGGCCCCGCGATCTTCTCGCCGACGTGGAAGATCGAGGTCCACCGTCGCGCCGTGGCTCCTTCTGCGCCTGCCGTCACGGCTTATGCGAGCCAAGCAGCGGGGTTGTTCTGCGTGGCTGCCGACGCCGTGCACGGCCCCCAGGTCGCGCACGACGGACTCACGCTGGTCGGAAGAGACCTGTCGGAGCTGGAGCGCGACGCGATCGCGCATGCCGAGGCAGTGGACGGGCACTTCCGCTACACGCCCGAGGGCTACGCAGGACCGGATGATCCCGGGGTCGTGATGCGCGGGCAACGAGTCGGGCATGTCCTTCGATCGCGTCCGTTGTTCATGGTGACGCGCGACGGCGCGTATACCGAATGGGACTCGCTGCCGCACGAGGAGTACCGCAACGGCCAGTTCCACTCCTGACGCGATGTGACTCATGACGGAGCAGCGCGGTCGCGATACCAGGCTGACGCGGGCCGACGGTGCCGCTCGCGCTCACGTCATGGCGCCGGATGTCATAAAGCTCGTCCGGTCCGCGTCAGCGGCCGGTCTGCTCGTGGGCGACGGCCGGGCCGAGCCCAGCGGGGAGGTTGCCGACGACGAGGGACACCGCGGCGTCCGCGGTGTGTGCGAACCCGAGAACCTCGGCACTACGAGGGCGGCGAACGCAGAACCGCCCATCATGCAGCGGGTCTACCGACGGCACCTGGATTGACCAGGGGTGGCTCGTGAAGCTGCTGAAGTTCAGGTTGTAATGGCTGGTGAAAGGGTAGAGCTGCCGCAGCCGCGGTTCCGCTCCGGCCGCCTCAATCAGGGGCACGATGCCCGGGTAGGCAGTGCCCGGCTTCAAGATCTCGTGCCGCATGTGATGCCACTGCCAGACGAGCAGCAACTGCTGCCAGCGCGCCTCCACTGTCGCCGCAGATCCAAGCTTGCGGGCCGCTGCGAGATCGGGAAGTAGCGGCCTCGGCGGGATGCTGGGCGTCTGGCTGGGGCCGTCGGGACTGATCGTCACGGTGTGCTGCCCCCTTCTGTCAGGCGTGGATTGGGAAGGATCCCTGGAACGCCAGGCGACCGTCGGCGTCATCGCCGATGCGGGAGAGGACTTCATCGAGTGCGATGAACTCCTCCCATACCTCCCGGCCGGTCTCTTCGGCCAGCCGGGCAACGACGAGGTCCTCCAGGTCGGAGACGCGCTTGTTCTTCCAGATCTTGTCGGCGAGGCTCACGAGGAGGTCCTCCAAGACGACACCAGGCTCTGTCCACGACGCGTGGGTCGCGGCGAAGCGGGCGAGCTCCGGGCTGACGCCGCGGCCAAGCAGAAGAGCCTGTCCAGCCTCCTCGTGCGCCGCACCGGGCCCAGAGAGCTCGGAGATGTGCACGGTCTTCCCGATGTCATGTGTCGCGGCACCGAAGAGCACCGCCTCGCGGTCGAAGGGGACGGCCGGGTAGCGCCTCCCCATCCAGTCGACCAGCTGGTGTGCGACATCGTGGACGGCCCGCAGGTGGGCTGCCAGCCGCGGCGGACTTCCCAGCTCGATCAGGAGCTCTGCGACGCGATCGGGTAACGGGCACAGCGGTGGGTTGACGGTGCGGCTCAGGGCCCTCGACAAGGCGGTGTCGGTCGTCACCGCGTCAGGGTACTGACCGCGGCGCTCTTTTGTGTCCGTTAGGGGAACCCCCAACGAACAATCGTGATCTTGCCCAGCCGGAAGGATCGACCTGCGCTGACGGCGTCTCATTTAGGGTGTCCTGTAAACTGTACGGTGAGCGGGGGCTTACCGTACGCTCCGGGCATGAGCGAACGCGTCGGCTACGCGAGATGCAGCCTGGACAAGCAGGACCTCATCGCCCAGCGCGATATCCTGCTCAGCCTGGACGTCCCGGAGGACCGGATCCACCTGGACCACGGACTGACCGGAACCAACCGCGACCGGCCCGGCCTAGCCCAAGCCCTGGCGGCGGTGCGCGCCGGCGACACCCTAGTCGTCCCCAAGCTCGACCGCCTCGCACGCTCGGTACCCGACGCCCGCGACATCGGTGACTCGCTCACCGCCCGCGGCGTCAAGCTCTCGCTCGGCGGCACCCTCTACGACCCCGCCGACCCGATGGGCAAGATGTTCTTCAACATCCTGGCCACCTTCGCCGAGTTCGAGGTCGACCTGCTGCGCATGCGCACCCGCGAAGGCATGGCGGTCGCGCGGGCCAAGGGCAAGCTCAAGGGCAAGCAGCCCAAACTGAGTGCCCGCCAGCAGAGCCACCTGGTCCAGCAGCACCAGTCCGGCGAGCACACCATCGCCGACCTCGCCGAGCTTTTCTCCGTCAGCCGCGCCACCGTCTACCGCGTCCTTGAACGCCACCAGAACACGCCCACGCCTTCGACACCCGGCGGGCAGTGACGTGCTGCCCTACGTCTACCGGGTCACCAAGTACGACCCCGCCGACCGTGATCAGAACGGCCACTACTTCGGCACCGAGCCCGCGATCAGTGACCACGGGCCGGTCGAAGCCGCCTATCTGCAGGCCGTCGCCGCCTTCGCCGAGGACACCGACATAGACCGGCTGGCCATCCGCGAACCGCAACTCAGCGGCATCGCCCACTTCGGCCTGGAGCCACCGGTCGACGGCCACGGCCTGGCCGACCTCTTCCCGGCCGGTCCCACCGGGTTCCACGACGGCGCACTGGTATCGATCGCCACCGGCCTGGAACTGGTGCGGGCCATGCTCCGCGACAACGGCGCATGGTGCCGCCTGGAGACGGAAGGAGAATTCACGGTGCACGTCGGCTGGGACCAGTACCTCTACATAGGCAGCAGCCGACCCTGCGACGCGGCACTGACCCGCACCCGTGCCCTCGGCCTGTTCCCGGAACGCCTGGACGCCTCGCCGTACGACTTCGCGCCCGACGACCCACTGCACGTGCAGCGCCCGGCCGACGCCGACTTCTGGGCCCGTCTGCGCTGGGTGGTAGGCGCCCATGACGCCACGTTCCTGGAGGAGACCTACGCCGCGAACGCCACCCGCTGGCACCGCCTCACCCACGACAACGTCGAGGCGGTGTGTGCCCAGCTGACCCCCCGCGCCCAGCTGGCGGTCTGGCCGGACCTGCTCACCGACATCGACACGGCCACGGCCTCTCTGCCGGATGAGGGTTTGGTGGAAGTCATCTGGGAGGACGCCGGCGGACAGATCACCAGCACGGTCGCGGACGAGACCCAGTTCGAGGCAGTGTCCTCCCGGATCAGCGGTGCGCGTGCCGCCGGCGTCGTGTCCCTGGAGATCGACGACCGGCGCCCGCTGTTCACCGCCGTGCTGCCGGACAGTGACGGTGTCCTCCGTGCACGCTGGCAGACCGAGCCAACGCCCAGCGACCGGGGCTGGGCGGTTTTGAAGACCCTGCGGCGCGGCCAGGTCGTCACCGGCACGGTGACCTCCATCGCGAGCTTCGGCGTCACCTTCGTGGACATCGGCGGCTTCACCGCAATGATCAACATTCCGGAGCTGTCCTGGCGTCCGTTCAACCACCCGTCCGACATTGTCAGCGTCGGTCAGGAGATCACGGCCGAGGTCCTCGACGTCGACATGGTCTGGGAACGGGTGCCGCTCTCGCTCCGAGCGGTGCAGGAGGACCCGTGGCCGCAGGCGGGTCAGCGGATCGGCGAAACGGTCACCGGGCCGGTCACCAAGGTCATGTCGTTCGGCGTCTTCGTGCGCATCGAAGACCGACAGGACGGGTTCCAGGGGCTCGTGCACACCAGTGATCTGGACGACTCACCCGGCGTCGTCGTCGAGGTCGGCGACATCCTCACGGTGAAGATCATCGAAGTCGATCTGCCCCGGCGCCGCATCGCCCTGTCGCAGAGGCAGGCCGACCGGTGACGACATGGATGCGCTGCTACTGGGACGAAGAAGACACCTGGTTCTACTTCGAGGTCGATGCCGAAGGCTGGGTTACCCGGCAGGTCGAACTGCAAGGTTCCGAGCTGGCCCCCATCGCGGCTGCCTCGCTGGACGAATCGCAGCACGCCCAGCAGACAGGTGCTCTGGCCGCGTACGAGAGGAAGTTCGGGGTGACCTCACAGCTCCCGGTGCCGCAGTGGGAGGGCCACGAGCCTGAATATCTGACCTTGCAAGAATTCGAGGAAGTCTGGGACGCCGCCCGACGGGAGATCAAAGCCCGCTGACGCCGAGCTCGTGACGCTAGCCTGTCGGGCTTATGGAACAGCTGCCCGAGAGTGTCGACCGCGACATCGTGAACCACCGGATCATCTTCGCCATCAAGGCGATCCGTGAAGCACGCGCCTGCACCCTCCACGAGGCACTGGACATCTTCGCCGAACGCTACGAAGAACTCCGCCAGGATCGCCCTGACGACTTCACGGTGTCACGCGAGGACTACGGCCGGGGCTTCTACTCCTAACCCCGCAGAGCACCACAAAGCTGACCAGGGCAACGCGGAACGCCGCGACAACCAGTCGTCAGTTCGGCTACAGAGAGCTACTTGTCACTTCGCGGCAGCTTCGGGAGTACAGGGCCGAGCCCGGGGAGGATCAGAGGTGGGTCCAGGTGTTGCGGTCCCGGGCCATTGCGTGGAGGGCCTCCACGTCCGCCGGTTTCAGGACTCCGCCGAGGCGGGTGAAGTTCTCCAGTTCGGCGGCCGTGAGGACGCGGACCTCGCGCGGGACCGTGGTGAACGTGACCTCCGCGGGGGCGACCAGGACCAGGATGGAGCGGACCTCCGCGGTGAGGGCGTGGGAGGCGCGGGCGGCGTCGGTGCGCAGGCGGCGCAGGAGGGGGTCGGGGTCGCGGCGGCCCAGGGTGATGTGGGGGTCGGAAACGCGGACGCGGGCCTTCCGGGCGTAGAGGGAGTGGATCGTGAACAGGCCGCCCGGGCCGATCGCCAGATGGTGGAGCCGGTCACCGCCGGGCAGGGGGATCGAGTGCAGGGTGTGCCAGCCGGCGCCGTCCAGGCGGTCCAGGGCCTCGCCGACCGTCTGCTCGGCGGTCAGGGCGTGGCGGCGCGGGTCGGGCCGGAGACGGTGGGCGGGGGCCGGGTCACGGTCCAGGGAGACCAGGAGGGCCTCGCCGGGACGGTTGGGGGCGAGGTCGTCGTCCGGGTGGAGGGCGAGGCGGGCCAGTTCGGCGGGGGTGGGCACCGGGGGCGGACCCACGGTGACCGAGCCGGTCAGGAAGGGGCCGAGCGCCTCCAGGACGTCCTCCCGCCGGTCGTCGGCGAGCAGATTGACCCGGGCCGCCTCACGGTCGTACCAGGCGATGTTCCTGCCGTCGGTGAGACAGACGTAGAGCCGCTCCCGGCCATGCCGCCAGGTCGGTACGACGCGTAGTCCGGTCATGCGCCATCACCCCATGACCATGGGAACAGGCAGGATGCCGCGAGGGCAAGAAGGCGGTTACCTTGGGGAGGAGTTGGGCAGGTCATAGGGCTCAGGGCCTGTGTCCTGTCCCCGGCCGGATCAGCGCACGTCGCCTGGTGCGTGCGATCGCAAGGCGCCGGAGCGTCCTCGTGGCGGAGCCACGCGGGCGTTTCGGCAACGCGGCGAGCGTGCGTGCCAGACGGCGGGCGCCCGGCCGGGGACAGGACACAGGCCCTCAGGGAGCGCGCGTGGGGAGGCGCCGTTGCGGACCCGCAGGAAGCAACCCGACGTACCGGCTCCGGACCGTCCGTGGGACGAGATCGTGCCGGGGCTGTGGATGGGCTGCCACGAGTACCGGGGGCCCTCCGGGCAGCCGGCGCTCGCCGTGGTGCGGGGCGAGTTCGATCTCGTCCAGACGCTGACCCGGGCCCGCTCGGGCCACGGTCCCGACCCGGGGGTGGTGCACCATGTGTGGCCGATCCCGGACGGGCCGCTGGACGGCACCCAGCTGGCGGGCGTGATCCGGCTGGCCCAGGCCGCCGGCGAGGCCCTGGAGCAGGGACACCGCGTGCTGGTGCGGTGTTACAGCGGCTACAACCGTTCGGGGCTGGTCGTCGCCCACACGCTGATGCGACAGGGCCACCCGGCCGACGAGGCGATCCGGCTGATACGGTCGCGGCGCTCGCCCTGGGCCCTGCACAACGAGTTGTTCGTGGAGTACCTGCGGGCCGGACTGCCGACGGCCAGGCTGCTGGAGGAGCTGGCTGAATGACCATGCACAATCGTTTCCTCTCCACCCTCCGGTTCACCCTCCCGTCCACCCTCCGGCCCTGATCCCCGGTACGCAAAAAGGACTTCTCTACAAATAAGGTGTACGGGGCCGCACATCGCCATGCACCTCAGGAGTCCCGTGCCGCCCAGCCGCCCCGCCCGTCCCCTCCGCATAGCCCGCGCCGTCGCCGCAGCCGCCCTGCTGGCCTCGGCGACCGTGGCCTGCGGCGACGCGGGCGGACTCCAGGGCGCGGGCCCCACCGCGACCGCCATCAGCCCCGACCGGCTCTGGCCCGAGCTCACCCCCGCCTCCAGCCCCGCCTTCGACATCGGCGAGGTGGAGACCGAGGCGGTGAAGGGCATCACCGTGCCCGGCGGGGACATCCACCAGGTGGACCCGGTCGCCGTCGTCCGCGCCGAGATCGCCGCGCACCCGGGCGACTACGGCCCGGGGGCGTACCAGGAGACCGCCCGGCGGATGAGCGACTGCGGGAAGAGCGGCGCGGCCGGACGCGCCTGCCCCGTCCTCAAGGCGTACTACCGCGATCTGACCGGCGACGGGCGCGACGACATGACGCTCGGTCTGCGCCAGCTGCCCGGCAACCTCACCGCCGTCCGGGTGTACACCGTCCGCGACCACCGGCTCGTCCAGGTGATGGCCTACGAGGACGCGGTCAGCGGCGTCGAACTGGCCGGCCGCGCGGTGATCGTCCGGGCCCCCTCGGAGGTCGCCGGGTACGAGTACCGCCTCCAGTGGACCTGGGACCCGCAGCAGCACGCCATGCTGCTCACCCACGACGAGATGCTGCGCACCGGAACGTCCAGGAGATCCCCCACTCCCCACCCCTCCGCCTCCCCTTCCGCTTCCCCTTCCGCTTCCCCTTCCGCCTCGGCGAGCGGCCGATGAGGCTCGCGCTCCCCCGGTGGGCCGGCACGCTCGCGCTGAAGGCCGCCGTGTTCATCACGGTGATGTGCTGCGCGCTCGCCGCCCTGCTCGGTGTCCTCGTGCATGTCTCGGTGACCAACCAGACCGTCGGCCAGGCCCGTGACCTCGCGCTGTCCCGGCTGGCGGACGCGACGACCGCGTTCGAGGCCGGGGACAGCCTCGGCTGGGGCGCGGGAGTCGACCCGCCAGGACTGCCCGCCTCGCTGCGGACCCTGGCACTGGCCGGGGAGCGCGGCACGATGGTCGCCGACACCGCCGGGCGCCCCACGATGTGGGCGGCCGGTCCGGCCGACGGCGGACGGGCCCTCGCCGTACGGGTCGACTACGCGCAGAGCGCCCGCACCATCGAGGCGCTCGACTCGGCGATCCTGTGGTCCGCGGGGCTGGCCATCGGCGCGACGCTCCTCGTGGGCGCGTTCGCGGTGACCCGGGTGACCCGCCGGCTGCACACCACGGCGCGGGTGGCCCGGCGGATCAGCGCCGGCGATCTGGACGCGCGGGTGGACGATCCCCGGGCCAGGCAGCGGGGCCGGCCGCAGGACGAGGTGGGCGCGGTCGCCGCCGCGCTCGACACCATGGCGGCCACCCTCCAGAGCAAGCTGCTGAGCGAACAGCGCTTCACCGCCGACGTGGCCCACGAGCTGCGCACCCCGCTGACCGGGCTGCACGCCGCGGCCGAGCTGCTGCCGCCGGGCCGGCCGACGGAGCTGGTGCGCGACCGGGTCGCCGCGCTGCGCACGCTCACCGAGGACCTGCTGGAGATCTCCCGGCTCGACACCGGGCGGGAGCGGCTGGAGCTGGACACCGAGGAGCTGGGCGCGCTGGCCCGGCGGGTCGTACGGACGTCCGGAGCCGACACGGAGATCAGGGTCGTACGGGACGCACGCGTCGAGACCGACCGGCGGCGCCTCGAACGGGTGCTCGGCAATCTGGTGGCCAACGCGCACCGGCACGGGCGGGGGCCCGTCGTCCTCACCGTGGACGGGCCGGTGGTCGCGGTACGGGATCACGGGGACGGCTATCCGGAGTACCTCGTCGCGCACGGGCCGCAGCGGTTCCGTACGGAGGGCGGGGCGACGGGGCACGGGCTCGGGCTGACCATCGCGGTCGGCCAGGCGGAGGTGCTGGGGGCCGTGCTCGCCTTCGTCAACGCGCCGGAGGGCGGGGCGGTGGCCACGCTGACGCTGCCTCAGGCACCGAACCTCCCCGATGGCGCAGCGTGACGGGCGACACGCGCGAGCCGCTCCTAATCTGGCGTCAAGTCAGCTTCTGAGCCGGTTTCACCCTCTTGATGGAGGTACCGCCATGTCCCTGCGCCGCTCCGCCCTCACCCGCCTCGCCCTGGCGACCGCCGTCGGCGCACTGGTCACCGCGGCCGTCGCCACCCCCGCCACCGCCGACGACGACTGGAACGACGGCGGCGACCCCGGCACCAGCACCTGGGACGAGGGAGGCCAGGGAGGCGGGGACGGCGGGGGCGGCGGGGGCTGGAACACCGGCGGCAACAGCAACGGCAACGGCAACACCAATGGCACAGGCAGCGGCAACAGCAACAGCAACAGCAACAACTGGCAGAACCAGAACGGCGGCCAGGGCGGAGGCGACGGCGGAGACGGCGGCGGATGGAACCAGGGCGGCGGAGACGGTGGAGGCGGCGGCCAGTGGAACCAGGGCGGCGGTCAGGGCGGTGACGGCCAGTGGAACCAGGGCGGCCACAACGACACCCAGCGCCTCTTCCGCGGCCGCGTCACCGCGAACACCCTGCTGCTGCGCAGCAAGCCCACCCGGGCCAGCGAGGTGATCCGGTCCGTCCACCGCGGCGAGATCGTGTCGATCTTCTGCAAGACGCCCGGCCAGAACGTCGACGGCAACCCCCTCTGGTACCTCCTCACCGACGGCACCTGGGCCTGGGGCTCGGCCCGCTACATCGAGAACATCGGCGAGGCGCCCCGCTGGTGCTGACACACCGCACTGACACACCCTCACACCCAGGAATCACAAGGAGCATCATTTGGGTAGGTTCCGGACATGACGAGTGCCGGAACCGGAACCGGAGCCACGACCGCGTTCGCCGCGGCCGGCGCCCCCTCCCCCGCCCTACGCCTCCCCCGGCGCCGCGGCATCGAGCTCGCCCTCATCGTCGTGGCCGTCCTGCTCTCCGTGTACGGCTACTGCGCGGTCGGCGTCGCCCGGCACGGCTCACTCCCGCCCGGCGCCGCGGGCTACGGCGCCGGGCTCGGCGCGCTCGCGCTGGTCGCCCATCTCGCCGTGCGGTGGCGCGCCCCCTACGCCGACCCGCTCCCCCTCCCGATCGGCGTGCTGCTCAACGGCATCGGGCTGGTGCTGATCTACCGCCTGGACCTGGAGACACCGGGCGACCGGGCGGCGCCCACCCAGCTGGTGTGGTCGACCCTCGGCATCACCCTGTTCATCCTGGTCGTGGCGGCGCTGCGCGACCACCGGGTGCTCCAGCGGTACGCGTACGTCAGCGTGGTCGCCGCGCTCGCCCTGCTGACCCTGCCGATCCTCTTCCCGGCGGTGAACGGCGCCCGGATCTGGATCCGGATCGCCGGGTTCTCCATCCAGCCGGGCGAGTTCGCGAAGGTGCTGCTCGCGGTGTTCTTC
Source organism: Streptomyces sp. NPDC005811 (assembly GCF_040630405.1). Taxonomy (NCBI): domain Bacteria; kingdom Bacillati; phylum Actinomycetota; class Actinomycetes; order Kitasatosporales; family Streptomycetaceae; genus Streptomyces; species Streptomyces sp. NPDC005811. Next base: position 42,387 of record NZ_JBEXXK010000035.1, on the reverse strand, counting down.
GCCGCGTACCTGGCGGCGAACCGCACGGCGCTGACGTACGCGGGCCGGAAGATCTGGTGCGTGCAGCTGCCGACCGGCCGGGTGCTCGGGCCGGTCGTCGCGATCTGGCTGCTGAGCGTGGGGGTGCTGGTCCTGGAGCGGGACCTGGGCACCTCGCTGCTCTTCTTCGGGCTCTTCGTGGTCATGCTGTACGTCGCCACCGGCCGCACCGGCTGGATCGCGGTCGGTCTGCTGCTCGCCTCGCTCGGCGCGGTGGCCGTCGGCCGGCTCGAACCGCATGTGCACGGCAGGATCGAGGACTGGCTGTACCCGTTCGCGTCGATCGACGCGGGCCTGGGGCCCAACCAGCTCGCCCAGTCCCTGTTCGCCTTCTCGGCCGGCGGGGTGCTCGGCACCGGGCTGGGGCTCGGCCACTCCGTCCTCATCGGGTTCGCGGCGAAGTCGGACTTCATCCTGGCGACGGCGGGCGAGGAACTGGGCCTCGCCGGTCTGTCGGCGCTCTTCCTGCTCTACGGCCTGCTGGTGGAGCGCGGCTACCGGGCCGGCCTCGCCCTGCGCGACCCGTTCGGCCGGCTCCTCGCCGTCGGGCTCGCCTCGATCGTGGCGCTCCAGGTGTTCGTCATCGCGGGCGGGGTGACCGGTCTGATCCCGCTGACCGGCATGGCCATGCCCTTCCTGGCCCAGGGCGGCTCCTCGGTCGTCACCAACTGGGCGATCGTGGCGCTGCTGATCCGGGTGAGCGACTCGGCACGACGGCAGTACGACGGAAGCACCGCCCCCTGACCAGAGAGGTATCGGAGTGACCCGGCACATCCGGCACGCCGCCGTGTTCTGCGCCCTGCTCCTGCTGGCGCTGCTGGTCAACGCCCTGCGCGTGCAGGTCGTCCGGTCCGCCGCCTACGACGGCAACCCGGCCAACCGGCGTGCGTCCATCGCCCGGTACGGCCAGCCGCGCGGCGACATCCTGGTCGGCGGCGCCCCGGTCACCGGCTCCCGGGACACCGGGGAGCAGTTGCGCTACGAACGGACGTACCGCGACGGGCCGCTGTACGCGCCGGTGACGGGCTTCGCCTCGCAGGAGTACGGGACGACGTTCCTGGAGGACGCCGAGGACGATCTCCTCTCCGGCCTCGATCCGATGCTCTCGCCGCTCCCGCTGTGGAACGACGTGACGCGGGGCCGCCCGCCCGGCGGAATGGTCGTCACCACCCTCGATCCGCGTGCCCAGCGGGCGGCCTTCGCGGCGCTGGACGGGCGCAAGGGCGCGGTCGCGGCGGTGGAGCCGGCGACGGGCCGGGTGCTGGCGCTGGTGTCCAGCCCCTCGTACGACCCCGCGCTGCTGTCGGGGAACGACCCGGGCGCCGAGGCCGCCTGGGCACGGCTGAACGGAGACCCCGACCGGCCGATGCTGAACCGGGCGGTGCGGCAGACGTATCCGCCGGGATCCACCTTCAAGGTGGTGACCGCGGCGGCGGCGCTGGACGCGGGGGTGGTGACGGATCCGGACGCGCCGACCGACTCGCCCGTGCCGTACCGGCTGCCGGGGACGACGACCCTGCTGACGAACTCGGGCGACGGCTGCGCGAACGCCCCCGTGCGGGAGGCGTTCGAGTGGTCGTGCAACACCGTGTTCGCGAAGCTCGGCGTGCAGGTGGGGCTGGCGCGGATGTCGCGCACGGCGCAGGCGTTCGGCTTCAACGACCCGGACGTACGGATCCCGTTCGCGGTGGCCACCAGCACCTTCGACACCTCGCTGGACCGGGCGCAGCTCGCGCTGTCGTCGATCGGGCAGTACAACACCCGGGCCACTCCGCTCCAGATGGCGATGGTGTCGGCGGCGGTGGCGAACGGGGGTCAGGTGCGCGAGCCGTACCTGGTGGAGCGGACCACGCGGCGGGGCGGGGCCACGGTGGGCACGGCCGGTTCGCGGTCGGCGCGGCAGGCGATGTACCCCTCCACCGCCGTACGGCTGCGGGAGCTGATGGAGGACGTGGTGCGCGAGGGCACGGGAGCGAGGGCGGCGATCCGCGGCGCCCGGGTCGGCGCCAAGACCGGCACCGCGCAGCACGGCATCGGCAACGCCGGGACGCCGTACGCCTGGTGCATCTCCTGGGCGCAGGGGCGGCGGGACATCGAGCCGAGTGTCGCGGTGGCGGTGGTGGTGGAGGACGGTTCGGCGAACCGCGGGGAGATCACCGGGGGCGGGGTGGCGGCGCCGGTCGCGCGGGCGGTGATGGAGGCGGTGCTCGCTCCGTGAGACGGGGGGTTTCGGAGGCGACAGGTCCGTCCTACGGTTCGCGCATGACTGACGCCACGAGGACCAGGACCACGGAACCCGCCGCCCACGAACTCGCCCAGGTCAATATCGCCCGCCTCAAGTTCCCGCTGGACTCACCGGAGTTGAAGGACTTCGTCGATGCGCTCGACCCGGTCAACGCGGACGCGGACGCCGCGGACGGGTTCGTCTGGCGCCTCCAGTCGGAGGAGGGCGACGCCACCGACATCGAGGTCTTCGGCGACGCGTGGCTGATCATCAACATGTCGGTGTGGCGGGACACGAACGCGCTGACCGCGTACATGTACCAGGGGCAGCACCGGGAGATGCTGGCGCGCCGGCGGGAGTGGTTCGAGCGGGTGCGGGAGGCGATGGCGACCCTGTGGTGGGTGCCGGCGGGCCACCGGCCCACCGTCGCGGAGGCGGAGGCCCGGCTGCTGCATCTGCGGACGCACGGCCCGACGCCGTACGCCTTCACCCTGCGCACCTCGTTCCCGCCCCAGGGCGCGGAGCCGATGAGCTTCGAGGTGCCCGAGGGCCTCGGCTGCTCGGTCTAGCGGCGCACGTCTGCACGGTGCCACCTGTGCGCAGGGGATTGACGTCCTTGCTGACAAGCAGTCTCATAAGAGCCATGACGACCCTCACGGACGACGAGGCGACGGCCGGACTGCGTGACGCGCTCGGTCTGCTCAAGGACCGCGAACAGGTGGCCGAGCGGCTCCTCGCCTCCTCCGCCAAGCACTCCTTCGACCCCGACCGGGAGCTGGACTGGGACGCGCCCTTCGAGGAGGGCAAGTGGTTCTGGCCCCCGGAGCTGGTGTCGCTGTACGACACCCCGCTGTGGAAGCGGATGGGCGAGGAGCAGCGGATCCTGCTGTCGCAGCACGAGGCGGCGGCGCTGGCCTCCCTGGGGATCTGGTTCGAGATCATCCTGATGCAGCTGCTCGTCCGGCACATCTACGACAAGGCGGCGACGAGCGCGCATGTGCGGTACGCGCTCACCGAGATCGAGGACGAGTGCCGGCACTCGAAGATGTTCGCCCGGCTGATCGCCCGGGGCGGCACCCCCTGGTACCCGGTGAGCCGGGTCCACCAGAACATGGGCCGCCTGTTCAAGACCGTCTCCACCACCCCCGGCTCCTTCACCGCCACCCTCCTCGGCGAGGAGGTCCTCGACTGGATGCAGCGCCTGACCTTCCCGGACGAGCGCGTCCAGCCCCTGGTCCGGGGCGTCACCCGCATCCACGTGGTGGAGGAGGCCCGGCACGTCCGGTACGCCCGCGAGGAACTCCGCCGCCAGATGGTGACCGCCCCCAGGTGGTCCCAGGAGTTCACCCGGGTGACGTCCGGCGAGTTCGCCCGCATCTTCTCGGTCGCCTTCGTGAACCCGGACGTCTACGCGAACGTCGGCCTGGACAAGCGCGAGGCACTGGCCCAGGTGAAGGCGAGCGCCCACCGCCGCGAGGTCATGCAGACGGGCTCGAAACGCCTGACGGACTTCCTGGACGACATAGGGGTGCTCAGGGGTGTGGGCCGCCGCCTGTGGAGGTCGTCCGGCCTCCTGACCTAGGCAAGCGGCGCAACCCAAGGGGCGCGGGGAACTGCGCGACCAGCCCCCACCCACCCGCACCCGGGCGACGACCCCGAAGAACTACCCTGCACCACATGACCCCCGCCCCCGCCTACCGCCGCCTGAGCGTCGAAGAGCGCCGCAGCCAGCTCCTCGACGCGGCGCTCACCCTCTTCGCCCACCGCCTCCCCGAGGACGTCTCGCTGGACGACGTGGCGGAGGCAGCCGGGGTGTCCCGACCACTGGTCTACCGCTACTTCCCGGGCGGAAAGCAGCAGCTCTACGAGGCCGCGCTCCGCTCCGCCGCCGAAGAGCTCCGGCACTGCTTCGACGAGCCCCGCAGCGGCCCCCTCCTCCCCCGCCTGGCCCGCGCCCTGGACCGCTACCTCGGCTTCGTCGCCCGCCACGACGCCGGCTTCAGCGCCCTGCTCCAGGGCGGCAGCGTGGTGGAGACCTCCCGTACGACGGCCATCGTGGACGGCGTGCGACGGTCCGCGGCCGAGCACATCTACAGCCATCTCGGGGTCGCCGATCCGGGCCCCCGGCTGCGGATGACCGTGCGGATGTGGATCACCGCGGTCGAGGCGGCCTCGCTGATCTGGCTGGACGAGGGCAAGGAGCCGCCCGCGGAGGAGCTGCGGGACTGGCTGATGGAGCAGTTGGTGGCGATCCTCACGGTGACCGCGGCCCGGGATCCGCAGACCGCCGAGCTGGTCCGGGACGCGCTGAGCACCGCGGGCTGACCGACACTGGTGCGGTGAAGAGCGAAGACACCCCCTTCGAGGGCGGCCCGATGGACGGCCGGGTGCTGCCGGTCCTGCTGGGCATGACCGGGCACCCGCCGAAGACGTACCGCATCCCGGTCCCCGACGCGGCGGGCGGCCCGCCGACGGTCCTGGTGTACCGGCGGGTGCCGCGCGGCCACAGCAGGCGGCTGGGGCTCCAGCAGGGGTGGAAGTACGAGTACGCGGCCGAGGGCGACACGGGCTCCGGCCGCCTGAGGTGGCCGTGGTCGAAGCCGGAACCCACCACGCCGGAGAAGCACCGGGACGACACCGAAGAGTGACGTGACTGGGCCGAACCGAGCAGTCGACCGCGCACTTTCTTCCTACATGTCCCATTATCACCCTGCGGGTTCGAGGGGCCACCCGGGCCGCCTCCCCGCAGTGGAGGTGATGACATGTCAGGAAGGCTGCTGCGTCTGGCCTGTGCGGTCTCCACGGCGGCGCTGGCCGCGCAGGCCGTTCTGGCGGGCGGTGCCGCCGTCGCCGTACCGGAACCGTCGCCCCCCGGCCCGGCCCCGAGCCCGGCCCTGAGCCCGGCCCCGGTCCCGTCGCCGCCCGGCGGGCGGTCGGTGGCCGAGCTGCTGACGGAGCTTCAGCGGCTGTACCGGGAGGCCGAGAAGGCGACCGAGGCCTACAACGCCACCGAGGAGGCCCTCAAGCGGCGGCAGTCCGAGACCGACCGCCTGGACGCCGATCTGGCCGCGGCCCGGCTGACCCTGCACGAGAGCCGGGTCGCGGCCGGACGGCTGGCCCGCCAGCAGTACCAGAACGGCGTCGGCGTCTCCCCGTACGTACGGCTGCTGCTGGCCCGTGACCCGCAGCAGGCCCTGGACCAGGGGCATGTCATCGGCCGCCTGGCGCGGGAGCGGGCCGAGACGGTGGGCCGGCTGGAGGGCAGCGAGCGCCGGGCGGACGGGCTGGCCCGCGAGGCGCGCACGGCCCTGGACCGCCAGCTCACCCTGACCGAGCGGAGCAGGAAGGAGCGCGACGACGTCCGCCGCCGCCTCGACGACGTCGAGAAGCTCCTCGCCTCCCTCACCGCGGCCCAGCTCGCGGCGATCGCCGAACTGGAGCAGGACGGGGTGGCGCAGGCCCAGCGGAAGCTGATCGCGTCCGGCGCCCTCAAGGACGACCACAAGGCCTCCCGCGAGGGCGAGGAGGCCGTGCGCTACGCCGTCCGTCAGATCGGCAAGCCGTACGAGTGGGGAGCGGAGGGCCCGAAGACGTACGACTGCTCGGGCCTGACGTCCCAGGCGTGGAACCGGGCCGGCACCCCCATCCCCCGCACCAGCCAGGAACAGTGGGCCAGACTCCCGCGCGTCCCCCTCGACGACCTGCGCCCAGGAGACCTGGTCCTCTACTTCCCCGAGGCCACCCACGTGGCGATCTACATGGGTGACGGCATGGTGATCCAGGCCCCCAGAACGGGCGAGAAGATCAAGATCTCCCCGATCGCGTCGAACCCGATCCTGGGAGCGGTACGCCCGGACGACCCACGGCCGCCCACGCCCCTCTAGCCGCCCGTGACCTCCGCCAGATACGCCGCGGTCTTCTGGGGCTCGTAGAAGAAGTTCTCGAAGTCCGCCGGGTCGTTGAAGGCGTTGGCGAAACGATCAGCCACGACCGGCAGCTGCCCCGCCGCCCCCAACAGGTTCACGATGTGCTCCGGCGGCGGAGCCAGCATCGCGTTGGTCCACTTGGTGACGTGCTGGGCGGTGTCCCAGTAGCGGTCGAAGGTGGCCCGCATCCACTCCTCGTCGAACTCCTTCTCCCCGTGTTCGAGGATCGACGCGAGGTAGGCGGCCGCGCACTTGGAGGCGGAGTTGGAGCCCTGGCCGGTGATCGGGTCGTTGGCGACGACGACGTCGGCGACGCCCAGCACCAGACCGCCGCCGGGCAGCCGGCCGATCGGGTTGCGGACGGTCGGCGCGTAGCGGCCGGCCAGCGTGCCGCCGGCGTCCGTGAGTTCGACCTTCGTCGCCCGCGCGTACTCCCAGGGCGTGAACTTCTCCATGAGTTCCAGCGTCAGGGAGAGGTGCTCGGCCGGGTCCTTGACGCCGTTGAAGACGTCCAGCGGGCCGCCGGGTATGCCTTCCCAGAACAGGATGTCGGCGCGGCCGGAGGTGGTGAACGTCGGCATGACGAACAGTTCGCCGACCCCGGGGACCAGGTTGCAGCGGACCGCTTCCATGTCCGGGTGCTCGGGGCGGGGGCCCATGCCGTGGACGTACGACACGGCGAGCGCGCGCTGCGGCTCGGCGTACGGGGAGCGCTCGGGGTCGCGGGCGAACATCGACACCAGCTCGCCCTTGCCCGCCGAGACCAGGACGAGGTCGTAGGCGCGGGAGAAGTAGTCGAGGTCGGAGACGGCCGCGCCGTGGATGACGAGCTGGCCGCCGCGCTGGGCGAAGATCTCCATCCAGCCGGCCATCTTCACGCGCTGGTCGACGGACTGGGCGAACCCGTCGAGGGTGCCGACCCAGTCGATCGCGCGCTGCGTCGGGCCCGGGTCGTGCGAGCCGGGGGCCGCGACCGAGACGCCGAGCCCGGCGATCTTCGGGGCCTGGGACTCCCAGAAGCCCAGCTGGAGGTCGCGCTCGTGCTGGAGGGCGGTGTGGAACATGCACTGCGTCGACATGACCCGGCCGGAGCGGATCTCGTCCGCCGTCCGGTTGGACATCAGGGTGACCTCGTACCCGTGCGACTGGAGGCCGAGGGCGAGCTGGAGACCGGACTGGCCGGCTCCGACGACGAGTATCTTCCGCATGCGGGGAGACTCCTTGGTGGGGACTGCTCGGGGGACTGCTCGGGGCTGATCGAGAGCTACTCGGGGGTTTCGTCGAGCGCGTGGCCCACCAGGGCCAGAAGGGTCTCGATCACCGAGATCCGGCGCCGCGCGTCCATGATCATGACAGGTATGTGCGCGGGGATCGTGAGCGCCTCCCGCACGTCCGCGGGCTCGAACAGCTCGCTGCCGTCGAAGTGGTTGACGGCGACGACGTACGGCAGCCCGCAGCTCTCGAAGTAGTCCAGCGCGGGGAAGGAGTCCTTCAGCCGGCGGGTGTCGGCGAGGACGACCGCGCCGATCGCACCGCGCACCAGGTCGTCCCACATGAACCAGAACCGCTGCTGGCCCGGCGTGCCGAAGAGATACAGCACCAGATCGTCGTCGAGCGTGATGCGGCCGTAGTCCATGGCCACCGTGGTGGTGGTCTTCTCGGGCGTGCCGGAGAGGTCGTCGGTCTCCGCGCTCGCCTCGGTCATCAGCGCCTCCGTCTGGAGGGGCTCGATCTCCGAGACGGTGCCGACGAGGGTGGTCTTGCCGACGCCGAACCCGCCCGCCACCACGATCTTGGTGGCTATCGGGGCTCGGGTGCGGTCCGTCTGCCAGGGCTGAAGGGGCTCGTCGGGTTCGGGTGCGACGAGGGGGGTGACGCCAAAGGAGGAGGCGGCGTCAGAGACGACGGAGTCCACTCAGCACCCTTTCCAGCAGAGCGCGGTCGGGACGGCCCGTACCGTGGGCGGTACCGGTGCCGTACACACGGATCTTTCCCTGGTCCGCGAGGTCGCTGAGCAGCACCCGGACCACACCGAGCGGCATCTTCAGCAGCGCGGCGATCTCGGCCACCGTGCGCATCCGGCGGCACAGTTCGACGATGGCCCGAAGCTCCGGCATGACCGTGGACTTGAGGGAACTGTTCGCCAGTTCCTTGCGCTCCTCCGGGGCTTCGAGGGCCGCGACGAACGTCTCCACGAGGAGGACGTGACCGAAGCGGGTACGGCCGCCGGTGAGCGAGTAGGGGCGGACGCGGGCGGGCCTGCGGTCGCCGCCGCGGACGGGGAGCTGCTTCTTGAGCTGCTGCTGCGGCTGCTCCGGCCGACGCGGGTCGTCGGTCACCGGGTGCTCCCCGCCGACTCCGACTCCTCCAGCGATTTTCGTAGCTCGCTGCGGAGTTCGGGGGTCAGGACGTGTCCGGCCCGGCCGACGAAGAGGGCCATGTGGTACGCCACGACGCTCATGTCGCAGTCGGCGGAGCCGTGGACGCCGAGCAGGGAGCCGTCGCTGATCGACATCACGAAGAGGCTGCCCTCCTCCATGGCGATCATGGTGTGCTTGACCCCGCCGAAGTCGATGAGCTTCGCGGCGCCGATGGTGAGGCTGCCGATGCCGGAGACGATGGTGGCGAGGTCCGCGGAGGAGCCGCGGGGGCCGGTGGGTTTACCGGTGCGGGACTGCCGGGCCTCGTCGTTTCTGCCCGGGTCCGAGGAGAGCAGGAGCAGGCCGTCGGAGGAGACGACGGCGACGGACTGGATGCCGGGGACCTCCTCCACGAGGTTGGTCAACAGCCAGTGCAGGTTACGAGCTTCACTGCTCAGTCCGAAGGTACTGGGCGCGGTCAACTGCTTGCCTCCTCGACTGTGCCCCCCGTGTCTTCTTCGGCGTGTGCGTGTGCATCTTGAGGTGTCGCGGGTGACGGAACCTTGTTCTGGCCCGTCTTCTCCGCGATCTCCGCCTCCACCTCGCGGTAACCGGCCTCCGCCCCCCGGCGGAAGCCGCCCAGACGGCGGCGGAGGGCCTCGGCGTCGACCGAACCGGTCAGCCGGCGCGGGGCCTGGGTGGGAACAGTGATCTTGGGGGTCCGCTTGGGCAGGCCCTTGTCGGTGACGGGCTCCTCGTCGGCGACGAGGGCCTCGGGCGCGTCCGGGACCCTGCTGTGCTCGGTGGTGCTGTCCGGCCCGGCGTCCGTTTCCCCTTGCGGGTGCGGCAGCAGGAGCTCCATGGTCGTCTCGGCGGGGAGCTCGGGGGCGGGGCTCTCCGCCAGGGTGACCTGGCCCTCCGGAGCGGGACGCTCGGTGGCCGGGGACTTGTGCTCGGCGGCCCCGTCGAAACCGGCGATCTCGTTGGCCCCAGCGGTCTCCGTGGCCCCAGCCGTCTCGGCGGCACCGGTACCGGTGGCCCCGCCGGTGTCGGACCGGGCGTCGGCCGTCGTCCCCGCGGCGGCGTCTCGCGGGGCGTCGTCCGCCTTGCGTACGGCCTTCTCCGCCAGGGCGACCAACGGGTCGTCGGTGGGCTTGGTGCGGCCGGGGAGGACGTTGGAGTTGGCCTCGGCGTCGGCGCCCGGGAGGGAGAAGGCGTGGCCGGCGGCGCCGGCGGGGGTGGAAGACGGGACCGCGGCGGTGGGCGCGGCGGCCAGCAGCGCGGTCGGCAGGACGGCCACGGCCGCGGTCCCGCCCTGCTTCTGCTCGCGCAGCTGCACCCGTACCCCGTGCCGGTGGGCGAGGCGGGCGACGACGTACAGGCCGAGGCCGAGACCCTCCTCGCCCTCCTGGTCGTACGGCGTCTCGGGGTCGAACTCGGCGAGCCGGGAGTTGAGGCGGACGATCCGCTCCGCGTCGAGGCCGATGCCCTCGTCCTGGACGGAGAGCATCACCTCGCCGCTCTCCAGGAGCCAGCCGGAGATCTCGACGGGGAGGTCCGGCGGCGAGAACGAGGTGGCGTTCTCCATCAGTTCGGCGAGGAGATGGCTCAGGTCGTCGGCGGCGAAGCCGGCCACGTGCGCGTGCGGCGGCAGGGAGGCGATGCGGACCCGCTCGTAGCGCTCGATCTCGCTGACCGCCGCCCGGACGACGTCCACCAGCGGGATCGGGCCCGCGTGCTGCTGGACGTGCTCGGTCCCGGCCAGCACGAGGAGGTTCTCGCTGTGCCGGCGCATGACGGTGGCGAAGTGGTCCAGCTTGAAGAGGGTCGAGAGCCGGTCCGGGTCCTGCTCGCGCTCCTCGAGGGTCTCGATGACGGCGAGCTGCCGCTCGACGAGCCCGAGGGTGCGCAGGGCGAGGTTGACGAAGGTGCCGCCGATGGCGCCGCGCAGCCGCTCCAGCTGGGCGGCGGAGTCGGCGAGTTCGGCGCGCAGCTCCTCGCGGGCGTCGGCCATCAGCTGCCGCTGCCCGACGAGGTGCTTGCGGTCGGACTCCAGCGTGTTGACGCGCTCGTGGAGGGCGACGGCGTGCTCGTGGAGGGCGTTGACGGACCGGACGACCTGGGCGAACTCGTCGTTGCGGCCGGTGAACCGGACCGGCTCCTCCGCGCCCGGGTTCTCGGCCTCGGCGAGCCGGGCGGAGCCGCGCCGCAGCACCGACAGCGGGAAGGTCAGGCTGCGCGCCATGCCGGTGCTGACGACGACCGCCAGCAGCATCAGCGCGCCGATCAGCGCGACCCGGATCTCCAGCGCGGTGACGTCGTCGTCGCGGAGCTGCGCGAGGTCCTTGGTGCGGTGGTCGTAGAGCGAGGACTCGACGCCGCGCATCAGCTCGATGCGGGCGGAGAGCGCGGCGTCCAGCTTCTTGGTGCCGGTGTCCAGCTCGTCGTCGCCGAGGACGGGCTGGTCGGTGAGGCGGTCGAGGTACTTCTCGGCCGTGTCGACGTCGCCGCCGGTGACGGTGGAGTCGAAGGAGTCCACGGCCTTGCCGGGGGCGCCCTCGCGGAAGTCGGCGAGGGCCGCGTCGGAGCGCACCCGGGCCTGCTGGGCGGCGGCGGTGAGCGCGTCGCGGGTCTTGGTGTCGGCGGCCGACGAGGTCTTCTCGGTGGTCGTCAGACCGGTGGCCGGGTCGTAGACGGACCGGGAGCTGGTGGGCACGTTCAGCGCGGCGAGCAGCAGTCCGCGGGCCGCGGAGGCCTGCTGCACGGCGGCGTCGAGCTCGGCGAGGGCGTACGCCCCGGAGCCCGCGCGCGGCGGCATGCCCTCGGCGAGCCGGTCGGCGAGGCCGTGCAGGGCGGTGATGATCGCGGAGTACGCCTCGTGCGTCTCCACGGCCGTGTCGTCGCCGGTGAGCGCCGTGGCGCGGACGGACGCGAGGGAGTCGAGGGCGGCGCGCAGGGAGGCGGTGAGGTCCGTCTCCCCCAGTTCGCGCGCCTGCCGGTCCACGCGGGCGCTGCCGTCGGCGGCGGGCGCCTGCGACTTGGGGCGGCCGGCCGCGATGTAGGAGGTGACCTCGTCGCGCTCGTCCGCGAGGGACTGGGCGAGGACGAGGGCGTCCTGGGTCTGCCCGGCGAGCGTGACCAGGTCCTGGGCGTCCTTCAGCTGCCCGGAGGCGGTGAGGACGGCGGGGGCGCCCGCTCCGGCGATGGCGGCGGCCACCACGGCCACCGCGACGATCAGCCGGTTGCGTACATGGGTGGGGCGGCCCTTGCCGACAGGGGTGCGCTCCGCGCCCCCCTCGGAGGCCGTCTGCCTGCCTGTGCGCCGAGGCCGCGTCTTCTGCACCGGTGCTCGCATTCCTGACTCGTGTACCCATGGGCCGGATATGACGCCCCGTCAACTGGTGCGTACGCCCGGTTCGGTCCCCGACCCTCCCAGTGCCGGTGGGCGGGAACCGTGCATCGCCTGACCCGCCACCCGAAGGAGTGAACATCGGAGGGGAGTTGGCGGGCAAGTTCCTCTGGCGCGTGCAGCGCCCTTGCGCGGCAGGCCGGTTGGACGTGGGCGGCGGGCTTTGACAAGATTCGCCGCCACCGCTTCCCCGACCCCTGCATTACCTCCCAAACCAGGCGTCTGACCTGCGGGCCTACGCCTGTTCGGCGAGCGATGCAAGCCTTTCGCGGAGGTGGTGAAGGGGTCGTGCAGACTGGCCGGATGCGTACGGAACTTGTGTCGCGGCCCGGCGATCCGGCCCGCCCCGACGAGGACTTCGTGAGCGTCGGCCTTCCCGCCTGCGGGCAGGGCGGTTCGGTCGTGGTGCTCGACGGGGTGACTCCGCCGCCGGACGGCGGGGGCTGTCTGCATTCGGTCCCCTGGTTCACGGCACGGCTGGGCGGGGCCCTGACCGAACTGACCGTTTCGGCACCGGATGTTCCGCTGGTCGAGGCCCTCTCTCTCGCCGTTGCGCGTACCGCCGCGGCCCACGCCGAAACCTGTGACCTTTCTCACCCGCGCACCCCGCAGGCGACGGTGGCCCTGGCGCGCTGGTCGGCGGAGACCGTGGAGTATCTGGTCCTGTCCGACGCGGTGCTGCTGCTCGCCGCCCCGGACGGCGCGGTCACCCCCGTCCTCGACGACCGGCTGGCCCGGCTGCCGCGCGAGCTGCTGAGGAGCGCGGCGTACGTCGACGGCGAGCTGCGCAACCGGGAGGGCGGCTTCTTCACCGCCGCCGCGGATCCGGCGGTGGCCGCGCGGGCGGTGACCGGGAGCGTGCCGCGCGCCCGGGTCGGCGCCCTGGCGGCGCTGTCGGACGGCGCGGCCCGCTGGACGGAGACCTTCCGCGAGGGCGACTGGACGGACCTGTTCGCCCTGATCCGGGCGCGGGGGGTGGAGGCGCTGGTGGACCGCGTACGGGAGCTGGAGCGCGCGGACGCGGCCGACGGCTCCGGCCGGGTGTTCCTGGGGACCGCGAAGACGCACGACGACGCGACGGCGGTGTACGTCGAGCCGTAGGGCCGTGGTGGAGCCGTACGGCGTCGGCGGCGGGCCCGGGTTACTTCTCCATGCCGCGGTTCAGCTGGTGGAGCAGCCGGGCCAGTTCCGCGACCTCGCGCCGGTCCCAGTCGGAGAAGTGCGTGACGTACCGCTCGCGGCGGGCCTCGCGGACCCGGCCGACACGGCTGCGGCCCTCCTCGGTCAGGTCGACCAGCCAGGCACGGCCGTCCGCCGGGTCGGGCTCGCGGGCGATCAGCCCGAGCTGCTCCAGGGCACGCAGCTGACGGGACATGGTGGCCTTGCCGACGCCGATGTAGCCGGCCAGTTCGGTGGCGCGCTGACGGCCGCACTCCTCCAGCCGGACGAGCAGGCCGTACGCGGCGGACTCCAGGTCCGGGTGGACCTCGCGGGCCATCTCGCCCTGGTTGGCGCGGGCGCGCCGGAACAGCACCGTGAGTTCCCGCTCCAGGGAGAGGAACTCCCGGTCGCCCTGGTCCACCCCGCGCGGCGACTCCTCGCCGTTCGCTTCCTCGTGCACGTCAGCCCACTCCTGTTTCCGCCGGTGCCCGCCCTGGCCGCGGCTCCTCAAGTATTTCGCAGACCGGGACCGGCGGCGGTTTCCCGGGGGCGGTACGGGCGAGGGCCCGGGCCTCCCTCACGAGGAGCCCGGGCCCTGCCCTCATCCGGTCGCGTCCTCCCCCAGTGCCAAAAGCCTGGGAGGTACCCCCATCGCCGCGGCCGGAACCTCGGGCGACGCGCCGTTCGTCGCGGGCGCGAGCGCCAGTTCCAGGACCTGCCGGACGTCCGTGACGGCGTGGACGTCGAGCTTGTCCAGCACCTCCGCCGGGACGTCGTCCAGGTCGGGTTCGTTGCGCTTGGGGATGACGACGGTCGTCACTCCCGCGCGATGGGCGGCGAGCAGCTTCTGCTTGACGCCGCCGATCGGCAGCACCCGTCCGGTGAGGGAGACCTCGCCGGTCATCGCCACGTCCGTGCGGACCAGCCGGCCGGACAGCAGGGAGGCGAGGGCCGTCGTCATGGTGACGCCGGCGCTCGGGCCGTCCTTGGGGACCGCGCCCGCCGGGAAGTGGATGTGCACACCCCGGTCCTTCAGATCGCCGACGGGCAGCTCCAGCTCCGCGCCGTGCGAGCGGAGGAAGGACAGGGCGATCTGCGCGCTCTCCTTCATCACGTCGCCGAGCTGGCCGGTCAGGGTCAGCCCCGCCGCGCCGGTCTCCGGGTCGGCCAGGGATGCCTCGACGTAGAGCACGTCGCCGCCCGCGCCGGTGACCGCGAGGCCGGTGGCGACACCCGGGACCGCCGTACGGCGCTCGGCCGGGTCCTGGGCGGACTCGGGCACATGGTGCGGCCGTCCGATCAGGGCGCGCAGGTCGGCGTCGGTGACGGTGAACGGCAGCTTCCGCTCGCCCATTTCGTGCTGGGCGGCGATCTTGCGCAGCAGCCGGGCGATCGAGCGCTCCAGGGTGCGGACGCCCGCCTCCCGGGTGTACTCGCCGGCGAGCTTGCGCAGCGCGCTCTCGTCGAGGACGACCTCGTCCTTGTCCAGTCCGGCCCGCTCCAGCTGGCGCGGGAGCAGGTGGTCACGGGCGATGACGACCTTCTCGTCCTCGGTGTAGCCGTCGAGGCGGACCAGCTCCATACGGTCGAGCAGGGCCTCCGGGATGGCCTCCAGGACGTTGGCGGTGGCGAGGAAGACGACGTCGGACAGGTCCAGCTCGACCTCCAGGTAGTGGTCCCGGAAGGTGTGGTTCTGCGCCGGGTCCAGGACCTCCAGCAGAGCCGCCGCCGGGTCGCCCCGGAAGTCGGAGCCCACCTTGTCGATCTCGTCGAGGAGCACCACCGGGTTCATCGACCCGGCCTCCTTGATCGCCCGTACGATCCGGCCGGGCAGCGCGCCGACGTACGTACGGCGGTGACCGCGGATCTCGGCCTCGTCGCGCACCCCGCCGAGGGCGACGCGGACGAACTTGCGCCCCATGGCGTGCGCGACGGACTCCCCCAGACTGGTCTTGCCGACGCCGGGCGGGCCCACCAGGGCGAGCACGGCACCGCCGCGCCGTCCCCCGACCACCCCCAGCCCCCGCTCGCTGCGCCGCTTGCGCACCGCGAGGTATTCGGTGATCCGCTCCTTCACGTCCTCCAGGCCCGCGTGCTCGGCGTCGAGGACGGCCTGGGCGCCCTGGATGTCGTACGCGTCCTCGGTCCGTTCGTTCCACGGCAGTTCGAGGACGGTGTCCAGCCAGGTGCGGATCCAGGAGCCCTCGGGCGACTGGTCGCTGGACCGCTCCAGCTTGTCGACCTCCTTCAGGGCCGCCTCGCGGACCTTCTCGGGCAGGTCGGCGGCCTCCACCCGGGCGCGGTAGTCGTCGGACTCCTCGCCGTCCTTGGCGGCGTCGCCGTTGAGTTCGCGCAGTTCCTTGCGGACGGCTTCGAGCTGGCGGCGCAGCAGGAACTCCCGCTGCTGCTTGTCGACGCCCTCCTGGACGTCCTTGGCGATGGTCTCGGCGACGTCCTGCTCGGCGAGGTGGTCGCGCAGTTGCTGGGTGGCGAGCTTGAGGCGGGCCACCGGGTCGGCGGTCTCCAGCAGCTCCACCTTCTGTTCGGTGGTCAGGAACGGCGAGTAGCCGGAGTTGTCGGCGAGCGCCGAGACGTCGTCGATGGCCTGGACGCGGTCGACGACCTGCCAGGCGCCGCGCTTGCGCAGCCAGGCGGTGGCGAGCGCCTTGTACTCCTTGACCAGGTCGGCGACCTGACCGGGCAACGGCTCGGGCACCTCCTGGTCGACCCGGATGCCCTCGACCCAGAGGGCGGCGCCGGGGCCGGTCGTCCCGGCGCCGATCCGGACCCGGCCGCGGCCGCGGATCAGCGCGCCCGGGTCTCCGTCGGCCAGCCGGCCGACCTGTTCGACGGTGCCGAGCACACCCGTGCTCGCGTACGTCCCGTCGATGCGCGGCACCAGCAGCACACGTGGCTTTCCGCCCTCGGAACGGGCGGCGGCCTGGGCGGCCTCCACCGCGGCGCGCACGTCGGTGTCGTTGAGGTCCAGCGGAACCACCATGCCGGGGAGCACAACCTCGTCATCAAGAGGCAGTACGGGCAGGGTGAGCGATACGGACGTCGAAGCCATGATCTCCCCTTCGGCAGTCAAGTTGAGCTATGCCGACTCAATGCACATGAGCCCTCGAATGTTCCCGGGGGTGCACCGCGTTCGCTGTGGGCGATCACGGGAGTCGCTCGCCGGGCCGAGGGCCGGGCTCCGCGCCCCACCCCCGGCCCGGCGTCCCCGCGGCCACCCGCGGCACCGCCGGACGCACCCCCGTACCCGTGCGCAAGAGCGGACGGCCGAAGCGGGACCGACATCCCGAGGCGCTCGGGGGCGCGCCCAAGGGCGGTACGCGACCGGCCGTGCCTCCCCGCTCCCGGCTTCCCCCAGCCCATCCGCCCACTTCCGGCATTCGCCCCGAAGTCACCCCATCCGGCGACCACAATGCGCGTATGACCGATGACTGGAAGCGACGGCTCGACGCCCTGCACGCGGATCTCGTGCGCCGGGACGACCCCGTCGCCTGGGTGATGGAGGCGGACGCCGTGGAGGCCTCCCGGCGCTATCCGCACATCGCGCTGCGCGGGCCCGTCTTCGGTGTCGCCGTCCGGGACCCGGCCCACGGCGAACCGCGCTGGCGGCTGCTGAAGCCGGTGGTGGACGGCATGCCCCAGCAGGCCCGGGACGGGCTGAACTCGCATCTGTGGTTCACGGCGAAGGACGGCACCGACGACCCGGCCGTGCGGCGCGCGCTGCTCGCGGCCGTCTCGGTGCTGGAGCGCGACCCGGCCGACGAGGTGGAGGCGCTGGGCGTGCGCTACCGGGTCGTCCGCGGCGACGAGTTCGCGCGGACCGGCGACGACGGCCTGGAGCCGCCACGGCCCACCGATCCCGAACCGGTCTGCCCGTCCTGGGAGGAGCGGGCGGCGGTCCCCTCCCCCGATGCCGGTTTCGCGCTGGATCCCGGCCGGGACGAGGGCCCGATGGCGGGCGCGCTGCGGCTCGGCCTGCGCGACTTCGTGTACTCGGGCGCCCGCTTCCCCGAGGACGTGCTCGCCGACTCGGTGCGGGCGGCCACCACACACCCGGACGTGGTGCGGCTGCCCGTCGGCTTCGCGGTGGCCGAGCGCGGCGCCACCGGCTGGAGCCCCTGCGGCTCCCTGCACCCGACCCCGCACGACGCCCGTCGCTCGCTCTACGACGGCATGTCCCGCGTCTGGGCGATGCTGTACCGCTTCGACGAGCGCAAGAAGGCCCGCTACGCGCGCGCCGCCGAGGCGTTCCGGGCGGCGGGGCGGGCCGACGAGGCGAGCGTGGACGACCGGGTGTTCCGGGTCTGCCGGGTCGAGCGGATGGTCCGGATGGGCCCGGACGGCCCGGAGCCGCCCCGCCCGTCGGACGCCGACGAGTACGGCCCCATGAAGATCCACCCGACCCTGCGCGAGGACGGCACCGTCCGCTACGACGACTGACGGGCCCCCGAGACGTCCGGCACGGCCGCGCCGATCGCCATGCCTTCGCAAGCCGTCCGCCGCATCCCCGCAACAGAACTCACAGGCAACTCACGCACACTGCAAGGCGATTCACAGTGAGCAAGCCGCCCGAAACACGGGCACAACGGGGCCAGGGGGACACACGGATGAACGACGCACCCGACACGGGCGGCAGCCGCCGGCCGAGCCGCCGCGCCCTCGTCGCCGGAGCGACGGCCGCGGGGGCGGTCGCCGCGTCGCTCGCCCTCCACGGCGGCCGTACCGCCGACGCCGGCCGGGCCCCGGCCGCGGCCACCCCCGCACCGGCGGCCCGCCACAGTACGTCCCCGGCCTCCCCAGGACCGCGTCCGCGCTCCGACCACCGGCCGAACATCCTCTTCGTGCTCACCGACGACCAGCCGAAGGACACCGACTGGGCCCTGCGCCAGACGATCGACTGGCTCGGCCGCGACGGCGTCACCTTCGAGCGCGCGCACGCCAACACCCCGCTGTGCGCGCCGTCGAGGGCGTCCATCATGTCCGGCCGGTACGCCCACCACCACGGCGTCCTCGACACCCGGCACCCCACCCATCTGGACCAGCACACCACCGTCCAGCGTCAGCTGCGCGAGGCCGGCTACCGCACCGGCCTGTTCGGCAAGTACCTCAACTACTGGCACCCCGCCGACAACCCGCCCCACTTCGACGAGTGGCTCCTCCAGGAACCGGTCGCCTACGTCGACGGCCACTACAACGACGGCGGTACCGTCCGGACCGTCCCCGGCTACAACACCACCGTCATCAAGGACCGCGCCCTCGCCTTCATCGAGAGGTCCCGCACGGACACCCGTCCCTGGTTCGCGTACGTCGCCACCCGCGCGGCGCACGAGGTGAACATCCCGGACGGGACGTACGCCCACACGCGCGTGCCGCCGTGGAAGGGCCGGCCGTCGGTGTTCGAGATCGGGAAGCTCGACAAACCGCCCTTCATCCGCACCGCCGGCCACTCCTTCGCCGAGGGCCGCGCCCTGCGCACCCGTCAGCTGCGCACCCTGCTCTCCGTGGACGACGCGATGCGCGACTTCCGCGACAAGCTGCGCGAGCTGGGGCAGCTGGAGAACACCCTGGTGGTGTTCACCAGCGACCACGGTCTGGCCTGGGGCGACCACGGCTGGCTGCGCAAGTCGGTGCCGTACCGGCCGAGCCTGGAGGTGCCCTTCCTGATGTCGTGGCCGGCCGGCGGACTCGCCAAGGGCAGCCGGGACGACCGCCTGACCTGCCACGTCGACATCGCGCCCACCTTCCTGGCCGCGGCCGGCATCACCCCGGACACCCCGCACGACGGCCACTCCCTCCTCGACGCCCGCAACGACCGCCACCACGTCCTCGCCGAGTGGTGGTGGAACCGCCAGGACAAGGTCCCGATCCACACCTGGGCCTCGTACGTGGGGAAGAACGAGCAGTACACCGAGTACTACCGGGGCCGCCTGGACACCGACGGCCGCCCGCGAGGCTCCGGAGAGGTCCTCTTCCGCGAGTACTACGACCTGCGCGCCGACCCCTACCAGCTCACCAACCTCCTGCACCTGGCGACCCCGGCCGACGAACAACGCCTGGGCATCCCGGCACTGGCCGGAAACCTCGCGGCAGCACGGGCCGCCTAGGGCGAGTCGTTCGGATCAGGTCACTCCCCGGGCGGCGCCCCCGGGCCGCTCCCGGCTCCACCGCCGTACCCACGGCCAGGTTGCGATGCCTATCGTCAGCGCGATCAGGTGGCCCCAGTTGGTGAGGGGGTCGGTGAAGGCGATCAGGTCCTGGAGGAGCATGCCGCCGAAGGCGATCAGCAGGGGCCGGCGCAGCCAGGGGCGGAGCAGGCCCGCCAGGGAGCCCACGCTCGCGGCGACCCCGAAGCTGATGCCGTAGTCGAGGCGGTGCAGCGAGCTGTCGGGGAGATGACCGACCAGGACGGCGAGGCCGACGGGGACCTCGGTCGCGAGGGTGGCCAGGACGTGTCCGAGCAGGAAGACCACGGCCGTCCGGGCGCCGCCGATCCGGCGTTCCAGCGCGGTGAGGACGATCAGGAAGCCGAGGGTGAAGGGTGAGAGGAGACCGCCCGCCACCCACAGCGCGCTGGCGATCAGCACCTGCGCCGGGGCGGTCAGCAGATGGGCCACATCCGTGCTGGAGCCCTGGTGCAGGGCGTGCACGAGGGCCGGATCGGCGTGCGCGGCGACGGAGGAGGTGACGGCGAGGACGGCGGCGTAGGACAGGGTGAAGGGGGCCGGGATCCGGGGCGGGCGGCGAAGCCGGACGCGCGGGCGCTCCTCGACAGGTCGCGTGACCTGTTGCGGGGCACGCTGGCCGGGGATGCCGTCCAGGAGTCCGGAGACGTCGGGAAGGGGCGGGCTCGTACGGGTCACCGCGGGTTCCACTGGGAGGCGCTCCTTCCGTTTCACCCCACCTTTCGTGGCCGACCCGCGCCGTGTCTGTGACCGGCGCCACGCGGGGGCCGATTCACAGGAAGCTCCGAGATTCCCAGGGGCTCCACGACATCCAGCGCACAGCGGCGCGTCAACGTCACACCCGCCCCTCACCCCCGTGCGACCGGCGCTCCCGTAAACCCGTCAACAGACCGTCAGGGAAGTGCCAGGATGGACCGATGCCCCGTTCGTACGACATCCCCGACGGCCCCGAGGTGCTCGACCGTCGCGCAGGACCCCATGGCGAGGTCGTGTTACGCCGGCACGGCGAACTGCTCCAGATCATCGCCAACGGCTGCTTCCTGATGGACACCTCCGACGGCCGCTCGGAACGGCGGCTCGTCGACGCCGCGCTCGCCGCGCTGGACGGCCGTCCCGCGCCGAAGCTGCTGATCGGCGGCCTGGGCGTCGGCTTCTCGCTCGCGCACGCCGCCGCCGACGCCCGCTGGGGCGCGATCACCGTGGTGGAGCGGGAACGGGCCGTCGTCGACTGGCATCTCGACGGCCCGCTCGGGCGGCTCTCCGCCCGGGCCCTCGCCGATCCGCGCACGACGATCGTGGAGGCGGACCTGCTCGACCACCTCCGTGAGACGTACGACACGTTCGACGCGATCTGCCTGGACATCGACAACGGGCCCGGCTGGACCGTCACCGAGGGCAATGTCAGCCTGTACTCACCGGCCGGACTCACGGACTGCGCAAGGGTGTTGACACCCGGTGGTGTCCTGGCCGTCTGGTCCGCCCGACCCTCTCCGGAATTCGAGGGAACCTTGGGGAATGCCGGGTTCCGGCAGGTGCGTACCGAAGAGATCCCGGTTGCCCGAGGAGTGCCGGACGTCGTACACCTCGCCGTCCGTCCCGCCGTCGGGCCTGGATAGCAATGCGTCGGTGACTCCGGGTACGTTGCATCCCTGACGCCGATCATTTACGCGTCAACCGCAGTCATGCGCAGACAAGGGATCACCCCACTGGTTCCGGAAAGCACACTCAGGGGCGGGCGATGGAGACGACACACACCTCGCACAACGGCACGACGACGGCGACCCCGGGCGCGCAGCGGCGCGTTCTGGTGGTCGAGGACGACCCGACCATCGTCGACGCCATCGCGGTCCGCCTGCGCGCCGAGGGATTCCTCGTGCAAACAGCCGGCGACGGCCCGGCGGCCGTCGACACCGCCGAGGCCTGGCAGCCCGATCTGCTGATCCTCGACATCATGCTGCCCGGCTTCGACGGGCTGGAGGTCTGCCGCCGGGTGCAGGCCGCCCGTCCGGTGCCGGTGCTCATGCTCACGGCGCGCGACGACGAGACCGACATGCTGGTCGGACTCGGCGTGGGCGCCGACGACTACATGACCAAGCCGTTCTCGATGCGGGAGCTGGCCGCGCGCGTGCATGTGCTGCTGCGCAGGGTGGAACGGGCCGCGATCGCGGCCACCACGCCCCGCAGCGGCATCCTGCGCCTCGGCGAGCTGGAGATCGACCACGCGCAGCGCCGGGTCCGGGTGCGCTCGGAGGACGTGCACCTCACGCCCACCGAGTTCGACCTGCTGGTCTGTCTGGCGAACACCCCGCGCGCGGTGCTCTCCCGTGAACAGCTCCTCGCCGAGGTCTGGGACTGGGCGGACGCCTCCGGCACCCGCACGGTCGACAGCCACATCAAGGCGCTGCGCCGGAAGATCGGCGCCGAGCGGATCCGCACGGTGCACGGCGTGGGCTACGCGCTGGAGACCCCGACGCCATGAGTGGCGCGGACGGACCGAGAAGCCCCGGCTCCGGACCGGGGGAGCCCTGGGGCGGCGTCCGCCCGTTCTCGGTCAAGACCAAGCTGGGCGCGCTGGTCGTCATCTCGGTGCTGATCACCACGGGCCTGTCGATGATCGCGGTGCACACCAAGACGGAGCTCCGCTTCATCACGGTCTTCTCGATGATCGCCACACTGCTGATTACGCAGTTCGTGGCGCATTCGCTCACCGCGCCGCTGGACGAGATGAACGCGGTCGCCCGCTCCATCTCGCACGGTGACTACACCCGCCGGGTCCGGGAGAACCGGCGGGACGAGCTGGGCGACCTGGCCCAGACGATCAACGTGATGGCGGACGAGCTGGAGGCGCAGGACGCCCAGCGCAAGGAGCTGGTGGCCAACGTCTCGCACGAGCTGCGCACCCCCATCGCGGGCCTGCGCGCCGTCCTGGAGAACGTGGTCGACGGCATCGCCGAGGCCGATCCCGAGACGATGCGTACGGCGCTGAAACAGACGGAGCGGCTGGGGCGGCTGGTGGAGACGCTGCTCGACCTGTCCCGGCTCGACAACGGCGTCGTAGCGCTGCGCAAGCGCCGTTTCGAGGTGTGGCCGTATCTGTCGGGCGTGCTGAAGGAGGCCAACATGGTCTCCTCTGCACGGGCGACCATGGGCTCGGGCGGCAGTCACACGCGCACGGACGTCCATCTGCACCTGGACGTCTGCCCGCCGGAGCTGACCGTGCACGCGGACCCGGAGCGCATCCACCAGGTCGTGGCGAACCTGATCGACAACGCGGTCAAGCACAGCCCGCCGCACGGCCGGGTGACGGTGAAGGCGCGGCGCGGGACGCAGCCGGACTCGCTGGAGCTGGAGGTCCTGGACGAGGGTCCGGGGATACCGCGCTCGGAGTGGCACCGCGTGTTCGAGCGGTTCAACCGGGGAGCCGTCCGCCGGCCGCACGGGCCGGGCAGCGACGGCGGTACGGGGCTGGGGCTGGCGATCGCCCGGTGGGCGGTCGATCTGCACGGCGGACGGATCGGAGTGGCCGAATCCGAGCGGGGTTGCCGGATTCTTATCACTCTTCCGGGAGAGCCTTCTCTTCCAAGTTGACGTAAAGTGCGAACCGGAGCCTCAAGATCCACCTTTCGTCCGCGCTGCCGGACACGTGTGATCAGGCAGTGGGCCGGTGCAGGTCGGCACCGGTCCGCACGGTTGCTGTGCGCGCTCTGTCTCCACGCACCCATTTCTGAGCGCAACCGCGCTTGTTTCCCGCCATTTCAACCCCCGAAACACGCTTTCCGATGTGACTTACGCGACGATGGACCGGCTCGGCCTGACCTTCGTGCTCTTGGGGGCGTAGCCTTTATTCCCGCTGTCCATCACCTTGTGAAGCGGAAGAGGGCGGTTGCCGCCGTGTCGCCACAGTCCCCCAGTAACGCATCGAGCATCTCGACCGACGCAGACCAAGCGGGCAAGAACCCCGCTGCCGCGTTCGGCCCGAACGAGTGGCTCGTCGACGAGATCTATCAGCAGTACCTCCAGGACCCGAATTCGGTAGACCGTGCCTGGTGGGACTTCTTCGCCGACTACAAGCCGGGAGCGGCCACGCCCTCGGCTCCGGCGGGTACTGCGGCCGCGGGGGCCGCAGGGACCACCTCCACGCCCCCGGCGCCCGCCGCCCCGGCTCCGGCCTCCGTGCCGGCCCCGGCCGCCGCCCCGAAGCCCGCCGCCGCCGCCGCGCCCGCGCCGGCCGCCCCGGCTCCGGCCGCGGCCCCCGCTCCGGTGAAGGCCGCCCCGGCCGCGCCGAAGCCGGCCGCCGCCGCTCCCCGGGCCGCCACCACGGCGCCCGAGGGCCCCGAGCTGATCACGCTGCGCGGCCCGGCCGCCGCGGTCGCGAAGAACATGAACGCCTCGCTGGAGCTGCCGACGGCCACCTCGGTCCGCGCGGTCCCGGTGAAGCTGCTGTTCGACAACCGCATCGTCATCAACAACCACCTCAAGCGCGCCCGGGGCGGGAAGATCTCCTTCACGCACCTGATCGGCTTCGCGATGGTGCAGGCCATCAAGGCCATGCCGTCGATGAACTGGCACTACGCGGAGAAGGACGGGAAGCCCACCCTCGTCAAGCCGCCGCACGTCAACTTCGGCCTGGCCATCGACCTGGTGAAGGCCAACGGCGACCGCCAGCTCGTCGTCGCCGGCATCAAGAAGGCCGAGACGCTGAACTTCTTCGAGTTCTGGCAGGCCTACGAGGACATCGTCCGCCGCGCCCGCGACGGCAAGCTGACGATGGACGACTTCACCGGTGTCACGGTCTCCCTGACCAACCCCGGCGGCCTCGGCACCGTCCACTCCGTGCCGCGTCTGATGCCCGGCCAGTCCGTCATCATGGGCGTCGGCTCCATGGACTACCCGGCGGAGTTCCAGGGCACCTCCCAGGACACCCTGAACAAGCTCGGCATCTCCAAGGTCATGACGCTCACGTCGACCTACGACCACCGGGTCATCCAGGGCGCCGCCTCCGGCGAGTTCCTGCGGATCGTCGCGAACCTCCTGCTCGGCGAGAGCGGCTTCTACGACGAGATCTTCGAGGCGCTGCGCATCCCCTACGAGCCGGTCCGCTGGCTCAAGGACATCGACGCGTCGCACGACGACGACGTGACGAAGGCCGCCCGGGTCTTCGAGCTGATCCACTCCTACCGGGTCCGCGGCCACGTCATGGCCGACACCGACCCGCTGGAGTACCGCCAGCGCAAGCACCCCGACCTGGACATCACCGAGCACGGCCTCACCCTCTGGGACCTGGAGCGCGAGTTCGCCGTCGGCGGCTTCGCCGGCAAGTCCCTGATGAAGCTGCGCGACATCCTCGGCGTGCTGCGCGACTCGTACTGCCGCACCACCGGCGTCGAGTTCATGCACATCCAGGACCCGAAGCAGCGCCGCTGGATCCAGGACCGCATCGAGCGCGCCCACACCAAGCCCGAGCGCGAGGAGCAGCTGCGCATCCTGCGCCGGCTGAACGCGGCGGAGGCCTTCGAGACCTTCCTGCAGACGAAGTACGTCGGCCAGAAGCGCTTCTCCCTGGAGGGCGGCGAGTCCGTCATCCCGCTGCTCGACGCGGTCATCGACAGCGCGGCGGAGTCCCGTCTGGACGAGGTCGTCATCGGCATGGCCCACCGCGGCCGCCTCAACGTCCTCGCCAACATCGTCGGCAAGTCGTACGCGCAGATCTTCCGCGAGTTCGAGGGCAACCTCGACCCGAAGTCGATGCACGGCTCCGGCGACGTGAAGTACCACCTGGGCGCCGAGGGCACCTTCACCGGCCTCGACGGCGAGCAGATCAAGGTCTCGCTGGCCGCCAACCCGTCCCACCTGGAGACGGTCGACCCGGTCATCGAGGGCATCGCCCGCGCCAAGCAGGACATCATCAACAAGGGCGGCACGGACTTCACCGTCCTGCCGGTGGCCCTGCACGGCGACGCGGCCTTCGCGGGCCAGGGCGTGGTGGCCGAGACCCTGAACATGTCGCAGCTGCGCGGCTACCGCACCGGCGGCACGGTCCACATCGTCATCAACAACCAGGTCGGCTTCACCGCGGCCCCCGAGTCCTCGCGTTCCTCCATGTACGCGACGGACGTGGCCCGCATGATCGAGGCCCCGATCTTCCACGTGAACGGCGACGACCCGGAGGCCGTGGTCCGCGTCGCGCGGCTCGCCTTCGAGTTCCGCCAGGCGTTCAACAAGGACGTGGTGATCGACCTCATCTGCTACCGCCGCCGCGGTCACAACGAGTCGGACAACCCGGCCTTCACCCAGCCGCTGATGTACGACCTGATCGACAAGAAGCGCTCGGTGCGCAAGCTCTACACCGAGTCCCTGATCGGTCGCGGCGACATCACCCTGGAAGAGGCCGAGCAGGCGCTCCAGGACTACCAGGGCCAGCTGGAGAAGGTCTTCACGGAGGTCCGCGAGGCCACCGCGCAGCCCGTCGGCGGCGACGTCCACGAGCCGCAGGACGGCTTCCCCGTCGCGGTCCCGACCTCGGTCTCCGCGGAGGTCGTCAAGCGCATCGCCGAGTCCCAGGTCAACATCCCGGACACCTTCCACGTCCACCCGCGCCTGCTGCCGCAGCTCCAGCGCCGGGCGGCGATGGTCGAGGACGGCACCATCGACTGGGGCATGGGCGAGACCCTCGCGGTCGGCTCCCTCCTCCTGGAGGGCGTCCCGGTCCGGCTGTCCGGCCAGGACTCCCAGCGCGGCACCTTCGGCCAGCGCCACGCGGTCCTCATCGACCGCGAGACGGGCGAGGAGCACACCCCGCTCCAGTACCTCGCCGAGGACCAGGCGCGCTACAACGTCTACAACTCCCTGCTGTCCGAGTACGCGGTCATGGGCTTCGAGTACGGCTACTCGCTGGCCCGCCCCGACGCGCTCGTGATGTGGGAGGCGCAGTTCGGCGACTTCGTCAACGGCGCGCAGACGGTGGTCGACGAGTACATCTCGGCGGCCGAGCAGAAGTGGGGCCAGACGAGCGGCGTCACGCTCCTCCTCCCCCACGGCTACGAGGGCCAGGGCCCGGACCACTCCTCGGCCCGTGTCGAGCGCTTCCTCCAGCTCTGCGCCCAGAACAACATGACGGTCGCCATGCCGACCCTGCCGTCGAACTACTTCCACCTCCTGCGGTGGCAGGTGCACAACCCGCACCACAAGCCGCTGGTCGTCTTCACCCCGAAGTCGATGCTGCGCCTGAAGGCGGCGGCCTCGAAGGCGGAGGAGTTCACCTCGGGGCAGTTCCGCCCCGTCATCGGCGACACCTCGGTCGACGCGAACGCGGTCAAGAAGGTCGTCTTCTGCGCCGGCAAGGTCTACTACGACCTGGAGGCCGAGCGTCAGAAGCGCGGTGTCACGGACACGGCGATCATCCGTCTCGAGCGCCTCTACCCGCTGCCGGGTGCCGAGGTCCAGGCGGAGGTCAACAAGTACCCGAACGCCGAGAAGTACCTGTGGGTCCAGGAAGAGCCGGCCAACCAGGGTGCCTGGCCGTTCATCGCCCTGAACCTGATCGACCACCTGGACCTGGCCGTCGGCGCCGACGTCCCGCACGGCGAGCGACTGCGCCGCATCTCGCGGCCGCACGGCTCGTCCCCGGCCGTCGGCTCCGCCAAGCGCCACCAGGCGGAGCAGGAGCAGCTGGTGCGCGAGGTGTTCGAGGCGTGAGCCTCTGACCCAGCGACACAAGAGCCCGTCCCCGGATCACCGGGGGCGGGCTCTTCGTCGTACGCCGGTCCTCGTCGTACGTCAGTCCTCGTCGTCCTCGTCGTCCAGCCGGGCGAGCCAGGTGGCCAGGCGCTCCACCGGTACCTCGAAGTCCGGGTTCAGGTCGACGAACGTCCGCAGCTGCTCGGCGAGCCACTCGAAGGTGACCTCCTCCTCGCCCCGCCGCTTCTCCAGCTCCTCGATGCCTCGGTCGGTGAAGTACAACTCTCGCTCCTGCTCCTGGGGGCCTGTGTCCCCAGGGTAGGCCGCCGGTCACCCCCACGGTGTCTTGACTTCCGGCGTCCGCGATATATCGTGAATTGAAGAAGACGCGATATGGCGCGTTGTACCGGGAAGTCGTGCCGAGGAGGGTTCTCCCATGTCCGAATGGTCCGTCGCCGAGCCGAGCAAGCTCACCTTCGACGAGCCCGTCAGCACCCTGCACGTCCGCATCGTCGACGGCACGGTGAACGTGGTGGGCACGGACGAGGGCACGGCCCGGCTGGAGGTGTCCCGGATCGAGGGGCCACCCCTGGTGGTGAGTCACCGGGACGGCACCTTGACGGTGGCGTACGAGGATCTGCCCTGGAAGGGGTTCCTCAAGTGGCTCGACCGCAAGGGGTGGCGGCGCAGCGCCGTGGTCTCCGTGGCGGTCCCGGCCGGCACCCGGGTGGAGCTGGGGGTGGTGAGCGCCGGCGCGACGGTGTCCGGGATCGACGGGCGCACGGAGATCAAGGGCGTCACCGGTGACGCCACCCTGGTGGGCCTCGCGGGCACGGTCCGCGCGGACACGGTGTCGGGCAATGTGGAGGCCCAGGCGCTCACCGGTGATCTGCGGTTCAACTCCGTCTCCGGGGACCTGACCGTCGTCGAGGCCGGCTCGTCCGTCAAGGCGGACTCGGTGAGCGGCTCGATGGTGGTCGACGTGGACCCGACGAGCAGGCCCACGGAGATCTCGCTGACCAATGTCTCGGGCGAGATCGCCATCCGGCTGCCGCACCCGGCCGACGCGGAGGTGGAGGCGAACACGGCGAGCGGCGCGGTCTCCAACGCCTTCGAGGACCTCCGGGTCAGCGGCCAGTGGGGGGCCAAGCGGATCACCGGCCGGCTCGGCGCGGGCAACGGCCGGCTGAAGGCGACGACGGTCTCCGGCTCGATCGCCCTGCTGCGGCGCCCGCCCGTGGAGGACGGGGACTGGTCCGCGGACGGCTCCGGCGCGGGGGACAATGCCGATTCCGGCCCGGACGGCGGTTCCCCCTCCGCCGGCCCGGCCGACAGCACGACCGACAAGAAGGTGCTCTGACATGCCTCCCGTCTTCGCCCACGGCCGTCTCCGTCTCTACCTGCTGAAGCTGCTGGACGAGGCCCCGCGCCACGGTTACGAGGTGATCCGCCTCCTGGAGGAGCGCTTCCAGGGGCTGTACGCGCCGTCGGCGGGCACGGTCTACCCCCGGCTGGCCAAGCTGGAGGCGGAGGGCCTGGTCACCCACACCACCGAGGGCGGCCGCAAGGTGTACGCGATCACCGACGCGGGCCGGGCCGAACTCGCCGACCGCAGCGGCGAATTGGCCGATCTGGAGCTGGAGATCCGCGAGTCGGTCGCGGAGCTGGCCGCGGAGATCCGGGCCGATGTGCGGGGCGCGGCGGGTGATCTGCGGCGGGAGATGCGGGCGGCGGCCACCGAGGCCCGGCGGGACGGCGGTGCGGGTCCCGTCCCCGAGCAGGGCGAGTACGGCGACAAGGAGTCCTGGCGTGCCGCCAAGGAGGAGATGCGCCGGGTCAAGCAGGAGTGGAAGGAACAGGCCCGCCGGGCCAAGGACGAGAGCCGCCGGGCCCGCGAGGAGGCCCAGCGTGCCCGCCGTCAGGCCAAGGATGCCCAGGACCACGCCAGGGCCCAGGCCCAGGAGGAGATGCAGCGCATCGCCCGGCGTGTCCAGGAGCAGGTCCAGGACCACTTCGCACGCGGGGACTGGCCGACGGGGGTCCGCGAGGGCCTGACCGAACTGGCCCGGGAATTCGGGGACTTCGGCAAGGACTTCGGCAAGGAGTTCGGCAAGGACCTGGGCTTCGGCCGCACCTCCACGGGCCCGGCCCCGTCCTACTCCCACTCCCCCGAGGACTTCCCCGCCGAGTACGAACCGTCCTGGGCCCACGAGGACTCCAGCGGCGACCCGGCCCGCGATCTGGACCGCCTCCTGGACCGCTTCCGCGACGACATCCGCGACACGGCCCGCGACCAGGGCATCACCCCCGACCAACTCCAGGCCACCCGCCACCACCTGTCCTCGGCGGCGGCCCACATCGGAGCGATTCTGCGAGCCCCGAAGGCTTGAGGGTCCCCCACATGAGCGATTCCTGGCAGATCTGGAGACAGACGTGCCGCTGCCGCACGTACGGTCGTGTAGGGCAAGCCAAAAAGCGAGAATGAGCCGGACCGAGTTGCGGGCAGGGGTGAGAAAGACATGGCTGCCGTGGGTGACCAAGCGCGATACACCTACCGTCTCAGGGCCTCAGCCACGGCTCGCGCCAGACTCCTAGAGGAGTGGGACCGGTGCCGATGGCTGTGGAACGAGTGCGTCGCCCGATCCAAAAAAGCCCATGAGGAGAAGCAGGAGTGCGGGCCGACACGGCTGGACCGGATGTTGACGGATGCCCGGTCCAGTACGCCATGGTTGGCAAAGGGATCGTCAGTTCCACAGCAACAGCTCATTCGCGACTTCGGTAAGTCTCGCGCGAAGGCACTCAAGGACATCAAGGGCCGGTTGCCTTTGCGGCAGCGAGCGGGAATGCCGGGCTACAAGAAGAAGAGTGCTTCTGCCCTCACGTTGAACTACACACGGAACGGCTTCCGGATCAGGGACGGGCGTCTCCATCTGGCAGGCAGAATCACTCTGACCGTGGTCTGGTCTCGGGCATTACCTGCCGAACCGACGTCGGTGCGTGTGTACCAGGACAGCTTGGGCGATTGGTACGCGTCGTTTGTGGTCCCCTCCCCCATCGAGCCCTTGCCGGAAACCGGTCTGTCGCTCGGCGTGGACTGGGGCGTCCGAGAAACCGCGACCACAACCAGCGACTCCCACGACCTGCCGCACGCCCAGCACGGCAAAATGGCCCAGGCGAGGCTGTCGGTTTACGACCGCATGGTGGCCCGGCGTAGACCGAGGAAAGGACACGCGCCATCGAAGGGCTACCGGCAGGCGACCAGATGGCGGGCGAAAATCCACCAGAAAGTCGCCCGTCAGCGACAGGACACCGCCCGCAAGTGGGCTAAGAAGGTCGTGCGTGACCATGATGCGATCGCGGTGGAGGATTTCCGGCCGAAGTTCCTCGCGAAGACAACATTGGCTCGCAAGGCAGCCGACGCCGCGATCGGCCAGGCAAAGAAGGCCCTTATCGATATGGGGCGCAAGCACAGGCGGGATGTGCGCCTGGTTAACCCGGCGCACACCACCATGGACTGCGGACGATGCGGAGCGAGAACCAAGCACGCCCTTCCGCTGTCAGAACGAACCTATACCTGCACCGCGTGCGGTCTCGTATGCCCCAGGGACAAGAACTCCGCTCGCGTGATGCTCGTCCGGGCTGGTCTGAACCCGGCTGGTGTCGAGGGCACAAGACCTCCTGGAGCGCTGCTCCAGGAGGCTGCCTGAGCCAGGAATCCCCTTTTCGAAGGAGAAGGGGAGCAGTCAATGCCTCCCGTGTTTCTCCGGCTCAGCCGTTGGTGAGCACGATCTTGCCGAACTGGTCGCCGGACTCCAGGCGTGCGAAGCCCTCGCGGGCCCGGTCCAGCGGAAGGATCTCGTCGATGACGGGACGGACCCCGGTGACGGCGCAGAAGGACAACAGGTCCTCCAGCTCCTCCTTGGTCCCCATGGTGGAGCCGACGACCTTCAGCTCCAGGAAGAAGATCCGGGTGAGCTCGGCGTGCGAGGGCCGGTCCCCGCTGGTGGCACCGGAGATGACCAGGGTGCCCCCGGGCTTCAGGGACTTCACCGAGTGGGACCAGGTGGCCGCACCGACGGTCTCGATGACGGCGTCCACCCGCTGCGGCAGCCGCGCACCCGGTTCCACCGCCTCGACCGCGCCGAGCTCCAGCGCCCGCTTGCGCTTGGCCTCGTCCCGGCTGGTCGCGAAGACCTTCAGCCCGGCGGCCTTCCCGAGGACGATCGCGGCGGTGGCGACACCCCCGCCGGCCCCCTGGACGAGGACCGAGTCACCGGGCCGGACGCCGGCGTTGGTGAAGAGCATCCGGTACGCCGTCAGCCAGGCCGTCGGCAGACAGGCGGCCTCCGCGAAGGACAGCTCCTTGGGCTTGGGCAGGATGTTCCAGGTCGGCACGGCGACCTGTTCGGCGAAGGTGCCCTGGTAGTGCTCGGTGAGGATGGAGCGCGGCTCCCCGGGCCCGACGCCGTGCCCGGTCTGGCCGATGACGGAGTGCAGGACGACCTCGTTGCCGTCGGCGTCGACCCCGGCGGCGTCGCAGCCGAGGATCATCGGCAGCTTGTCCTCGGCGAGACCGACGCCGCGCAGGGACCAGAGGTCGTGATGGTTGAGGGAGGCGGCCCGCACGGTGACGGTACTCCAGCCGGGGCGGGCCTCGGGGGCCGGTCGCTCCCCCAACTCCAGTCCGGAAAGCGGCTGGTCGCGGTCGATTCGGGCGGCGTAGACGGCGAACATGAACCTGACGATAGGCGGCGCGGGGGGTGGGCGATACCGGGGGCGCCTGTGAGACACGCCCTCTTGCCAAAACAGGACCGATACGGGGGTCCGGGGGCAGCGCCCCCGGGAACGCCCACTCCTCGACTCACCCGAACGGGCGGGTGGGTGGGCAAAAGTAGGCAAAAGGAAGGGCCCCGCCCGAACGGACGGGGCCCTTCAGGTGCACGTCAGCGACGAGCAACGCCCTCCGCACGAGCAGCCGCGGCCACCGCCGCAGTCACCGCGGGAGCGACCCGCTCGTCGAACGGCGAGGGAATGACATAGTCAGCGGCGAGATCGTCGCCGACCACACCGGCCAGCGCCTCAGCGGCCGCGATCTTCATCCCCTCGGTGATCCGGGAGGCCCGCACCTGGAGCGCCCCCGCGAAGATCCCCGGGAACGCAAGCACGTTGTTGATCTGGTTCGGGAAGTCCGACCGCCCGGTCGCGACGACCGCCGCGTACTTGTGGGCGACCTCGGGGTGCACCTCGGGGTTGGGGTTGGCCATGGCGAAGACGAACGCGCCCTTCGCCATGGAGGCCACCGCCTCCTCCGGGACCGTACCGCCGGAGACGCCGATGAACACGTCCGCGCCCGCCAGCGCGTCCTCCAGCGTGCCGCTCAGCCCGGCCTTGTTGGTGAACCCGGCGACCTCGCGCTTGACGTCCGTGAGGTCCTCGCGGTCCGCCGACACGATGCCCTTGCGGTCGGTCAGCGCCACATCCCCGATACCGGCCTCGACCAGCATCTTCGCGATGGCGACCCCGGCCGCGCCGGCGCCCGAGATCACGGCCCGCAGCTCGCCGATGGTCCGCCCGCTCAGTCGCGCCGCGTTGCGCAGCGCCGCCAGCGTCACGACCGCCGTACCGTGCTGGTCGTCGTGGAAGACCGGGATGTCGAGCGCCTCCTGGAGCCGGCGCTCGATCTCGAAGCACCGGGGCGCCGAGATGTCCTCCAGGTTCACGCCGCCGAACGAGGGGGCGAGGCGCACCACCGTCTCGACGATCTCGTCCACGCCGGTGCAGGCCAGCGCGATCGGAACCGCGTCGACCCCGCCGAACTGCTTGAACAGGATGGCCTTGCCCTCCATGACCGGGAGGGAGGCCTCAGGCCCGATGTCCCCGAGCCCGAGGACGGCCGTGCCGTCGGTCACGACGGCGACGACGGAGGACTTCCACGTGTAGTCGTTCACCAGGTCCGGCTGTTCCGCGATCGCGGTGCACACGCGTGCGACGCCGGGCGTGTAGGCGAGGGACAGGTCGTCCTTGTCGCGGACCGGGACGGTGGCCTGCACGGCCATCTTTCCGCCGCGGTGCAGTGCGAACGCCGGATCGAACGAATCGAGGGGTTCCGCACCGCCCTCCGGGCCCGTATGGTCCGCGCTCTCGCTGCGAGGATTGACGATCTCCGCTGCCACTTCGATGTACCCCTTAGCTGTTCTTGGTTTGAGGGTGGTCACTCCGGGTGAGGAGTGGGCGGGCATCGCACAGGGCCCTGAAGAGGTGTCACGTACGGGCGCCTGCGCGTCGGGCGCGCCGCACACGCGCCCTGAGCCCCGGATGAGGGGTGTAAAGAACCTTCATACCGGACGGAGACCACAGCCGACGAGTCCAATCAGTGCAAGGTCACATCGCTCGGGCTGTGGACCCTCCACAGAGGTGATCACGAGTGACATGACTCATGCGCGAAGACCGGCCACGGCCTGGTGAAGCCTTGACACGGACTCAACTGAACGGACGCGGCGCACGGTCGGCGATCACATCGTGAGATGAACCGAAGATCCTCCGGCCACGGGGCTGAATTCCCGCAGATGGTCCGGCGTCGCCCGGCCGTGATGGACCGGACTGTGCGGCTCGGGGGTCGCCCGTTATCCGATTTTGACATGGCTGGCCCCCTGATTGGCGTAGTCCGAATGGCAAGATGCCGTAATCACACGAGGTCGCGACACCCGAAGCTGTGTGTTCTCGTCGACCCATCGGCACTTGTCGACACCAGTCGACGCGTGTCGACCCATCGGCATCTCCATCCATCCGCCGGAGGAACCCAAAATGACCGCAAGCACCACCCGACGCACGACCGCCGCGCGCACCCGCCTGGCAGCGGTCGGATCTCTCGCGGTCGCGGGCGCCTTGCTGCTCTCCGCCTGCGGCGACCAGACCAACGACAGCGGCAGCAGCTCCTCCGAGTCCTCGAGCGGCGCCTCCAAGGCCCCCCTGTTCTCGAAGCTGCCCGCCGACATCCAGAAGAGCGGCGTCATCCAGGTCGGCACGAACGCCGAGTACGCCCCCATGGAGTCCGTCGACGGCGGCAAGATCGTCGGTGTCGACCCCGACATCGCCGCCGCGCTCGGCAAGCAGCTCGGCGTCGAGTTCAAGTTCACCAACGGTGGTTTCGACACCCTGATCACCGCCGTCAACACCGGCCGCTACAACATCGCCATGTCGTCCATCACGGACAACAAGCAGCGCCAGGAGGGCCTGGACGACAGCGGCAAGAAGCTCGGCGAGGGCGTGGACTTCGTCGACTACTTCACCGCCGGTACGGCCATCTACGTGCAGAAGGGCAACCCCAAGGGCATCCAGTCCCTGGACGACCTCTGCGGCCAGACCGTCGCCGTGCAGCGGGGCACCACCTACGAGGAGGCCCTGCAGGCGCAGTCGAAGACCTGCACGAGCGGTGGCAAGAAGGCGCTGAAGATCGAGTCCTTCGAGAACGACACCGAGGCCCAGACCCGCGTGAAGTCCGGCGGTGCCGTGGCCGGCGTCAACGACTACCCGGTCGCCGTGGACATGGCCCGCAAGGCCGGTGGCGGCAACACCTTCGAGGTCCTGGACAAGCAGTACGAGGCCGCCCCGTTCGGCATCGTCGTCGCCAAGAAGAACACCCAGCTGCGCGACGCCCTGAAGGAGGCCGTCGACGCGATCATCAAGGACGGCTCGTACCAGAAGGTGCTGGAGAAGTGGGGCGCCGAGAGCGGCGCGATCAGCCAGTCCGCGATCAACGGCGGCAAGTGATCCACCCGCTCCGCTCGAAGCCTTCGAAGGGCAGTCCCCATGTCTGACAAGCTCGACAAGACCCCCGCGGGCGCACCGCCGGAGGACACCCCTCCGGGCGCCGACGACTCGGCGTACGCCGGGCCGCCGGAGGCCATCAAGGCCATCCCGGTGCGCCACTGGGGCCGCTGGGTCAGCGGTGTCGTGGTCGTCGCGCTGCTCGCGCTGCTGATCAACGCGTTCGCCAACGGTGACATCCAGTGGTCCACGGTCGGCGACAAGATCTTCGACTCGACGGTCGTCGCCGGTGCCGGGCGCACCCTGCTGATCAGCATCCTGGCGATGGTGCTCGGTGTGGTGCTCGGCATCCTGCTGGCCGTGATGCGGCTGTCGAAGAACCCGGTGACCAGCACCGTGGCCTGGCTGTACATCTGGTTCTTCCGCGGCACCCCGGTCTACGTCCAGCTGCTGATGTGGTTCAACCTGGCGCTGATCTTCCCGATGCTGAACCTCGGGCCGATCTACAAGGACGAGATGACGGACGTCATGACGCCGTTCATGTGCGCCCTGCTCGGCCTGGGTCTGAACGAGGCCGCGTACATGGCCGAAATCTGCCGTGCCGGTCTGCTGGCGGTGGACGAGGGCCAGACCGAGGCGGCGCACGCGCTCGGCATGAGCCACGGCAAGACGCTGCGCCGGATCGTGATCCCGCAGGCGATGCGGGTGATCGTGCCGCCGACCGGCAACGAGTTCATCAACATGCTGAAGACCTCGTCGCTGGTGTACGTGGTGACGTACAACGAGCTGCTCCGCTCGACCTCGGTGATCGGCTCCTCGTCGTTCGCCGTGATGGAGCTGCTGTTCGTCGCGTCGATCTGGTACCTGGTCATGACCAGCATCTTCAGCGTCTTCCAGTACTACCTGGAGCGGTACTACGCACGCGGTTCCAGCCGCAGCCTCCCGCCCACGGTCTTCCAGAAGATCAGGTCCCACCTGTTCGGATCCTCGAGGAGCACGGCATGACCGCGATGGTGAAGGCCGAGGGCGTCCACAAGTCCTTCGGCGCGGTCGAGGTCCTCAAGGGCATCGACCTCCAGGTCAACACGGGCGAGGTGTTCTGCCTCATCGGCCCGTCCGGCTCCGGCAAGAGCACCTTCCTCCGGTGCATCAACCACCTGGAGAAGATCAACGCCGGGCGGCTGTACGTGGACGGGAACCTGGTGGGCTACCGCCAGAAGGCCGACAAGCTGTACGAGCTCAAGGACAGCGAGGTCGCGCTCCAGCGCCGGGACATCGGCATGGTGTTCCAGCGGTTCAACCTGTTCCCGCACATGACCGCGCTGGACAACGTGGTCGAGGCCCCGGTCCAGGTCAAGGGCACCAGCAAGGCCCAGGCCAGGGAGCGGGCGCGGGAGCTGCTGGACCGGGTCGGCCTGGCCGACAAGGCCGGAAGCTACCCCTCGCAGCTCTCCGGCGGCCAGCAGCAGCGTGTGGCCATCGCGCGGGCCCTCGCCATGGACCCGAAGCTGATGCTGTTCGACGAGCCGACCTCGGCCCTGGACCCGGAGCTGGTCGGTGACGTCCTGGACGTCATGCGCGACCTGGCCGAGTCCGGGATGACGATGGTCGTCGTCACGCACGAG
Source organism: Streptomyces sp. NPDC005811 (assembly GCF_040630405.1). NCBI lineage: Bacteria > Bacillati > Actinomycetota > Actinomycetes > Kitasatosporales > Streptomycetaceae > Streptomyces > Streptomyces sp. NPDC005811. The sequence continues at coordinate 5,999 of NZ_JBEXXK010000035.1, read as the reverse complement.
ATGGGCTTCGCCCGTGAGGTCGGCGACAGCCTGGTCTTCATGGACGGCGGCGTGGTCGTCGAGTCCGGCGACCCGCGCGAGGTCCTGACCAACCCGCAGCACGAGCGGACGCAGGCGTTCCTGTCCAAGGTGCTCTAGCGGGGTCCTCCAGCGGTACGACGCGGAAGGGGCGGTACGGAGACTCCGTACCGCCCCTTCGTCGCGCCCGGGTCACTTCAGGGCGAGCAACAGCGTGTCCGAGGGCGAGCACCACACCGGCCGGGCCTCGCCGAAGCCGGCCGCCCGGAGGGTGCGCGCGTGCCAGGCCGCCGAGGGCATGTCCCCGTCGGCGTGCTCGCCGTAGATCTCGAAGCGGCGGGCCGTGGGGGCGGCGAGGACCGGGTCCTGGGCGGCGAGCTGCCACCACTCGGCCCAGTCGAGGACGCCGCCGTCCTTGGCCCGTTCCATGCGGGCGTGGCGCAGTGCCCGCTCGGCCGCGTTGATCCGGGGCGTCGTGTCGTCGATCATGTGGTCCGCGTTCATGAACACACCGCCGTCGCGGACGAGGTCCGCGATCCGACCGTAGAGGGCCGCGAGGGGTTCGCTGTGCAGCCAGTGCAGGGCCGTGGCCGTCAGGACGGCGTCGTACGTGTCGTAGGGCAGCCGGGACGGCCAGTGCGGGTCCTTGAGGTCGGCGGCCACGAGCGTGACCCGGTCGTCCCCGGCGAAGGTGCCCTCGGCGATGGTGAGGAGCGCCGGGTCGAGGTCGACGCCGGTGCTGGTGGCGCCGGGCAGACGGGCCAGCAGCCGGGCGGTGATGGTGCCGGTGCCGCAGGCGAGGTCCAGGACGCGGGGCTCGGGCCCGGCGAGCGCCTCGACCATGTCGAGCATGACCCGGAACCGGTCCTCCCGGTCCGGCATGTACCACTCCTGCTGCCGGTCCCAGCTCTGCTGCCAGGCCGCCCAGTCGGTCGTTCCGGTCCCCGTGGTGGTCATGGAAGCCCCCTCGTCACCCATCGCGTAATACCCTGAAAGCACGATCAGCCGTTACCCGACCGCACGCACGACCATAGAGCCCCTCCGTAAGGACTACAAGTGGAACTGGCCTATTACTCGGACTATGCCGTACGCCTCGTCAACAGCGAGGAACCGGCCCGGGGCAAGGACGCGCTGACCTCGGTCGAGGCCGTCCGTGATCTCTTCGGCGGCAACCAGTCGGCCGCCCGCCGCGCCACCGACGCGGACGTCACCCGCTTCCGCTCGGTCCGGGCCCGGCTGCGCGCGGTGTTCGAGGCGGCCGACCAGGGCGACGAGACCCTGGCCGTGGACCTGCTGAACTCGCTCCTGCTGGAGTTCCCGGTGAGCCCGCAGATCTCCGGCCACGACCACCGCGACGACGACGGCCGCCCGCTGTGGCACATGCACCTGGCCGACCACCCCTCGAACGCGACCGCGGGCTACGCCGCCATCGCCGCGATGGGCCTGGCCTTCCACCTCACCGAGTACGGCGTCGACCGGCTCGGCCTGTGCGAGGCCGCCCCCTGCCGCAACGCCTACCTCGACACCTCCACCAACCGCTCCCGCCGCTACTGCTCCGACCGCTGCGCGACCCGGGCCAACGTGGCCGCCTACCGCGCCCGCAAGCGCCTCGAGGCCGACCGGACCGCGAGCACCGGCCTCGCCGCCGACAGCGCCCAGCGCACCACGGCCAGCGGCGAGCGCTGACCCGGCTTGCGCGGCCGGTAGCGCAGCCGCACCTTGCCCAGGATCAGCTCGTCGGGCACGGTCCCGTAGTCGGTGCTGTCCCCGCCGGCGTACGCGTTGTCCCCGAGCACCCACCACCCCCCGTCGCGCCGCTCGACGGCCCGCTTGACCACCAGCAGGTCCTGCTGGAAGGGATGCCGCAGCACGACGACGTCACCGGCCCGCACCCGCGCCCCGTACTGCACCACCAGCTGATCCCCGTGGTACAGCGTGGGCACCATGGACGGCCCGGTCACCTCGGCCAGCCCGAAGGGCGGCGCCCCGGCCCTCCCCCGCTCGGTCTCCTGCGACAGTTCCGGCATCCCCGGCACCTCCCCGGTCCGTTCCTCCACCAGTCCCAGTCTGACCCCGGACTTTTGTCCTAAGCCCATGGGGGCACTCGCGAAAACCCGTCTTGCAGGGAGTAATGTCCCACCTGAGAAGACGATCACGAGGAAGGAATGCTCCATGCTTTCCCGCCTGTTTGCCCCCAAGGTCAAGGTCAGCGCGCACTGCGACCTGCCCTGCGGTGTGTACGACCCGGCCCAGGCCCGCATCGAGGCGGAGTCGGTGAAGGCCGTGCAGGAGAAGATGGCCGCCAACGACGACCCGCACTTCCAGGCGCGCGCCACCGTCATCAAGGAGCAGCGTGCCGAGCTCGCGAAGCACCACGTCTCCGTGCTGTGGAGCGACTACTTCAAGCCCCCGCACTTCGAGAAGTACCCCCAGCTGCACGTGCTGGTCAACGACACCCTGAAGGCCCTGTCGGCCGCGAAGGCGTCGACGGACCCGAAGACCGGCGAGAAGGCTCTCGAGCTGATCGCCGAGATCGACAAGATCTTCTGGGAGACCAAGAAGGCCTGATCGACCTCGATCACCTTTTCCCTCACCACCGCACCCGGCCCGCAGGCCGCCTCCACGGCGTCCACGGCGGTCCGGGTGCGGTGCTGTTCACGGGCCGTCGGCAAGCCGCGCCGGGCGGGTCGGGGACCCGCTAGCGGTCGTCGTCCTCGCCCGCCTCCAGCAGGCCGGCCGCCGCGCCGATGATCCGCGGGTCGGGTAGGCCCACCACGTCCTCGTCCTTGTCGGAGTAGGCGAAGCGGGCCAGCACGCTGCGCATGGCCTCGACCCGGGCCCGCTTCTTGTCGTTGCTCTTGACCACGGTCCACGGCGCGAACTCGGTGTCGGTCTCGCGGAACATGGCGACCTTGGCCGAGGTGTAGTCGTCCCAGCGGTCCAGGGAGGCGAGGTCCATGGGGCTGAGTTTCCACTGCCGTACGGGGTCGATCTGACGGATCGTGAAGCGGGTGCGCTGTTCGCTCTGCGACACCGAGAACCAGAACTTCACCAGGTCCACGCCGTCGTCGACGAGCATCCGCTCGAACAGCGGCGCCTGGCGCATGAAGCGCTGGTACTCGTCGTCGGTGCAGAAGCCCATCACCCGCTCGACCCCGGCCCGGTTGTACCAGGACCGGTCGAACAGCACGATCTCGCCCGCGGTCGGCAGCTGCTCGACGTACCGCTGGAAATACCACTGCCCGCGCTCGCGCTCGGTGGGCTTCTCCAGGGCGACCACGCGGGCGCCGCGCGGGTTGAGGTGTTCGGTGAACCGTTTGATGGTGCCGCCCTTGCCGGCCGCGTCACGGCCCTCGAAGACGATGACGAGCCGCCGTCCCGTCTCCTTGATCCAGCTCTGCAGCTTCAGCAGCTCGATCTGCTGGAGCCGCTTGTGCAGGTCGTACTCGGTGCGCTCCATGCGCTGCCCGTACGGGTAGTTCTCCCGCCAGGTGTCGACGGGGCTCCCGTCCGGCCGGACGAGTACGGGGTCGTCGTGGTCGCTGTAGTCGACCCGCAGGTCGGCCAGCTCGGACAGCAGGGGAGGCGTGGTCATGGCGTCCTCTCGGTCAGGGGATCCATCCGCACAGACAAACAAGCCCAGGCCAATCCCGGGCGAACCCCAGGCAAAGCCCCCTCTACGATCACCCCATGAGCTCCCGCACCCCCGTCCCGGTCCGCTGGACGTACGCCTTCGTCGACCGGCCCGCCGAACGGTTCCGTACGGCGTGCGCGTTCTGGACCGCCGTCACGGGCACCACACCGTCCGCACCGCGCGGCGAGCGGGAGGAGTTCGGCACCCTGCTGCCGGGCGGCGGCGCCGACGCCTGTGTGAAGGTCCAGGCCGTCGCGGACGGGGCCGGCGGCGCGCATCTGGACTTCGCGGTGGAGGACGTTCCCGGGTTCAGCCGCGCGGCGACGGACCTGGGGGCGCGGACGGTCGCGGCGCACGACGGGTGGACGGTCATGAGCTCCCCCGCCGGGCAGGTGTTCTGCGCGGTGCCCTGGCACGGGGAGTCCGTCCGGCCGCCCGTCGTCGGGGGCAGCCGGCTGGACCAGGTGAGCGTCGACGTCCCGCCGTCCGCGTACGACGCCGAAGTCGCGTTCTGGAGCGCGCTGCTGCCGGACTGGTCGGCCCGGCCGGGGTCGCTGCCGGAGTTCCACGTGGTCGCGCCCCCGCCGGGGCTGCCGGTGCGGATCCTGCTCCAGCGGCTGGCCGAGGAGCGGCCCGTCTCCGCCCATCTGGACCTGGCCTGCGGCACCGGGATCGACGCCGTGCGCGCCCGGCACGAGCGGCTGGGGGCGTCCCTCGTCGCCCCGGCCCGGCATTGGACGGTGATGCGCGACCCGGCGGGGGCCCTGTACTGCCTGACCGGCCGTGATCCGGAGACGGGCGGACTGCCGGTTCCGCCGGCGGGCTGAGTCAGCGGCTCCAGGGCTCCACGTCCACCACGGCGTCCACCGGGATCGGCCCGTACACGTGCGGGAACTCCTCGCCGCCCGGTTCCGGCGCCTCGTACCTCAGCGCGACGTCCAGCCGTGCCGGGTCCACCACCAGGACCACCAGGTCGTCGGGGCCGTCGTAGGAGCCGTAGAGGAAGGCGGCGACCTTGGGGAGCTGGGCGCGGGTGGAGCAGTGGATGAACCCCTCCTCCGCGAGGGTGCGGCCCCGGGTGGACCAGGTGTAGGAGCCCTGTTCGCGGGCCGCCGCCCAGAGCGCGCGTTCGGTGAGGTGGAGGATGTGCGGGAGGGGTGCGGTCATGGGGTCACGCTAGCCGGTCGGCTCGGGGCGGGCCTCCGGCTTTTCCTCGTGCGCCACCGCCGGGGCGCCCTCCTCGACGTACGCCTCGCATGCGGGGTTGTGGCACGGGCCCGGCACCCAGCGCGGGACCCAGGTGCCCAGGGTCTTGTGGCGCCGGACGACGGACTGTACGGGCTGCCCGCAGACGGGACAGACACGCTGTTCTCTGTCCATGCCCTCAGCGTAGGGCGGGTGTGCCCTCGGCGCTCCCTTGTGTACGTCCGTACGACGACGCCGTACGCGATGATCTCGACCGTGAGAACACCGACGGGCCCCGCACGCCGTGGGGAGGTGCGGGACCCGCCGGGGCCAGGTGGTGTTTCAGGTGCTGCGTCTGGTCACGAACTCGGCCAGCGACAGCAGGCCGCCCGCGGACTCCGGGTCCGGGATCGCGCGGGCCAGTTCGTCCATCGCCCGGGACATCCGGTCGGCCGCCTGGTCCTGCGCCCAGGCCCGGCCCCCGGCCCGCTCCACCGCCCGTGCCGTGCGGTCGAGGTCGTCCGGGTCCTCCGGTACGGGCGGCCGGGCGTACAGCTCGGCCAGTTCCCCGGCGGCCGGGGTGCCGGACACCAGGGCGGCGACCACCGGCAGGGACTTCTTGCGGGCGGCGAGATCGGCGCCCGCGGGCTTCCCGGTGTGCCCGGGGTCGCCCCATATGCCGATGACGTCGTCGATCAGCTGGAAGGCCAGCCCGGCCTCACGGCCGAACGCGTCCAGCGCGTCGACGTCCTCCGGGGCCGCCCCCGCGTACAGCGCGCCCACCGCGCAGGCGCAGCCGATCAGCGCACCCGTCTTGGCCTCGGCCATGACGAGCACCTCGTCGAGGGCGACCTCGGCGGGGGGCCGCTTCTCCAGGGCCGTGTCGGTCCCCTGGCCCTCGCAGAGCTCCACCACACAGGCCGCGAGCCGGGCGGCGGCCGCCGCGGCCGCCGGGTGCGGGTCCACGGCGAGCATGCCGAGGGCCAGCGCCTGGAGGGCGTCCCCGGCCAGGATCGCGTCGGCGTCGCCGAACACGGTCCAGGCGGTGGGGCGGTGCCGGCGGGTGGTGTCCCGGTCCATCACGTCGTCGTGCAGCAGCGTGAAGTTGTGGACCAGTTCGACCGCCGCGGCGGCCCGGACGGCGGCCGACCGGGGCGCCCGG
>NZ_JBEXXK010000034.1:0-124742 GCF_040630405.1 Streptomyces sp. NPDC005811 | reverse complement strand
GCCGTCGACCACTACCGCACCCTCAGCCAAACCAACCCCGCCGCCCACCTCCCCGACCTCGCCGGCTCACTGAACAACCTCTCCGTCCACCAGAGGGGGACCGGGGACCGACAGGCAGCACTGGCCTCGGTCACCGAAGCCGTCGACCACTACCGCACCCTCACCCAAGCCAACCCCGCCGCCCACCTCCCCGACCTCGCGTTGTCCCTGAACAACCTCTCCATCCACCAGAGCGAGACCGGAGACCGACAGGCAGCACTGGCCTCGATCACCGAAGCCGTCGACCACCACCGCACCCTCACCCAAACCAACCCCGCCGCCCACCTCCCCGACCTCGCCGGCTCACTGCACACCCTCTCCAACCGGCAGGGTGAGGCGGGGGACCGACAGGCAGCACTGGCCTCGATCACCGAAGCCGTCGACCACTACCGCACCCTCACCCAAGCCAACCCCGCCGCCCACCTCCCCGACCTCGCGTTGTCCCTGAACAACCTCTCCAACCGGCAGAGCGAGACCGGAGACCGACAGGCAGCACTGGCCTCGATCACCGAAGCCGTCGACCACCACCGCACCCTCACCCAAGCCAACCCCGCCGCCCACCTCCCCGACCTAGCCATGTCCCTGAACAACCTCTCCAACCACCAGAGCGGGACCGGGGACCGACAGGCAGCACTGGCCTCGATCACCGAAGCCGTCAACCACTACCGCACCCTCACCCAAGCCAACCCCGCCGCCCACCTCCCCGACCTCGCGTTGTCCCTGAACAACCTCTCCAACCGGCAGAGCGAGACCGGAGACCGACAGGCAGCACTGGCCTCGATCACCGAAGCCGTCGACCACCACCGCACCCTCACCCAAGCCAACCCCGCCGCCCACCTCCCCGACCTCGCGTTGTCCCTGAACAACCTCTCCAACCACCAGAGCGGGACCGGGGACCGACAGGCAGCACTGGCCTCGATCACCGAAGCCGTCGACCACTACCGCACCCTCACCCAAGCCAACCCCGCCGCCCACCTCCCCAACCTCGCCATGTCCCTGAACAACCTCTCCAACCACCAGAGCGGGACCGGGGACCGACAGGCAGCACTGGCCTCGATCACCGAAGCCGTCAACCACTACCGCACCCTCACCCAAGCCAACCCCGCCGCCCACCTCCCCGACCTCGCCGGCTCACTGAACAACCTCTCCAACCGGCAGAGCGAGACCGGAGACCGACAGGCAGCACTGACCTCGATCACCGAAGCCGTCGAAATCCGCCGCACCCTCACCCAAGCCAACCCCGCCGCCCACCTCCCCGACCTCGCGTTGTCCCTGAACAACCTCTCCAACCACCAGAGCGAGACCGGGGACCGGCAGGCAGCACTGGCCTCGGTCACCGAAGCCGTCGACCACTACCGCACCCTCACCCAAGCCAACCCCGCCGCCCACCTCCCCGACCTCGCCATGTCCCTGAACAATCTCTCCAACCGGCAGAGCGAGAAGGACGCCGTCTGTGCTGACTGGGACGAGTCCATCACCGGCCTGGCATTCAGCCCACTCGCCCAAGCGGAACTTCGGTCTCACTACGCCGCGTACCTCGCCGTACACGCAGACTCCGGTCTCGCTGTCGAACAACTCGTCAAGGCGGCGCTGGCCTGCTCTGACGGATCCCCGTCCTCCCTGAGCCGAGCCCGGCAGCAGGTGCGGGCCACCGTTACAGGTCTCGGCATCCAAGACACGCGGCTTCCTGACTGGGCCGTCGACCCGCTGCCCGACGATGTCCTGGAACTTCTCGACCAGTGGGCCCAGGCCACCGACTGGCCCACCTCCGAGGCATTCCTGCACGCGCATGCCGATCAGCTTCGGCGAGCGGACTTCCGCCATCACCTGGAAGTGGCTGCTGCTCTCTTCCCCGAGGACCAAGCCATCGACGAACTGACAGACATGATCAGCCAGGTCGATGCCGAGGGCCTTGACGTCATCCTGGACTGGGGACGCCGAATTCACGAAGTACGCCGACTGGTCCATGAATGGAACGCAACTCTCACCTGGCAGGAGTCCAAAGACTTCCTCGACGCGCACGGCAGCCAGCTGCGCACCCCCGAAGTCCAGGCCCTGCTCGCTGAAGCCAACGCGCCCGTCGAGCGCGCGCACCTCGCCATCCTCCAGCTCACCGAAACCCTTCGCCTCGACGAGGTCTACGAGATCGTCACCGACCAGGACGCCGCGACCGAACGCGCCTTCACCGCCGTCGAACAGGCAGATCTCCCGCTCCTGGGACGCATCCTGACCGCCCGCCCAGACCTGGTCACCGGCATCACCGGCGCCTTCTTCGCCACTGTTTTCGCCGTAGCCACCAACGAAACCGACGAGGCCCGCCAACTGGCCCAAGCGATCGCCGAACACGCCACCGAAACCCAACGCCGCGCCTACGCGATCCGCCTCCGCACCCTCGCCCGCCGCGCCCCCGAACTCACCACCGCAGCCGAACTGGCCGACCTCATCCACCCCTGACGCACGAACCCCCCGGCACACACCGCACGGGTGCCGAGGGGCAGTTCGAGCCGAGTCGCCAAGGCGAATCGAGGCGAGTCACCGCATCACGAAGACGCCGCATTCTCCTTAACCGTGATCTTGCCCTTACGAATCGTCGCCACCCTCGGCGCCTTCTTAGCGATCGCCGAGTCATGGGTCACCATGATGAAAGTCAGCCCCAGCTCCTTCCACATGCGCTCCAGGACCTCCATGATCTCGTCGCGCATGCCCTCGTCGAGGTTGCCGGTCGGCTCGTCGGCCAGCAGGACCTTCGGCTGCTTTACCAGCGCCCGTGCAATCGCGACGCGCTGCTGCTGGCCGCCGGACATCTCGGACGGCAAATGTCCCAACCGCTCCCCCAGACCCACCGACTTCAGCGCCTCCGCCGCCCGCTCCCGCCTTTCCTTGACCTTGACGCCCAGCGGGACCAGCGCCGTCTCGACGTTCTCCTGGGCCGTGAGCGTCGGGATCAGGTTGAAGGACTGGAAGACGAAGCCGATGTTCTCGCTGCGGACCTTCGTCAGCTTGGCCTCGGAGAGCTTCGCGAGGTCGGTGCCGTCCAGGACGACCTCGCCCTCGGAGGGGCGGTCCAGGCCGCCGAGCATCTGGAGCAGGGTGGACTTGCCGCCGCCGGTGGGGCCCTGGATGACCAGACGGTCGCCGTCGGCGATGGTCAGGTCGACGCCGTCCAGGGCGTGGACGATGTCCTTGCCCCGGGTGTAGCGCTTGGTGACGCCCTTCAGTTCGTACATGGTGACTCCTGCGAGGGTTCGGGGTGGTGCGCGATGGTGTTCGACTGCTGGTGCGTTGGGGCTGGTCGCGCAGTTCCCCGCGCCCCTGAGGTCGGCTCGCTTGCCGTGCTCGACTACTCGACCCGCCGCAGCGCGTCCGCCGGCCGCAGCCTCGACGCCCGCCAGCCGCCGAAGGCACCGGCGATCAGGCCGCCCGCCACCGCCAGGCCCACCGCGATGGCCACCGTCGTCACGCTGACCGGTGCCGTGAGGGCCACGTCGAGGGTCTTGGAGGCCGCGCGGCCGGGGCCGCCGAAGCCGCCGCCACCGCCGCCGGGGCCGCCCTGGCCCATGCCGCCGCCACCGCCACCGCCGCCGCCCAGGGAGGCTTCCAGGGTGGGGCTGACGGCCGTCACGGCGTACGCGCCGGCGAGGCCGAGAGCGATGCCGAGGGCGCCGCCGAGGAGGCCGTTGACCATGGCCTCGCCGATGACCTGGCCGGTGACCCGGCGAGACTTCCAGCCGAGGGCCTTGAGGGTGCCGAACTCGCGGACGCGGCGCGAGACCGCGGAGGAGGTCAGCAGGCCGGCGACCAGGAAGGCCGCGACGAGGACGGCGATGGACAGCCACTTGCCGACGTTGGTGGCGAGGGAGGACGCCGTGGAGAGGGAGCCGGAGACGGTGTCGGCGAGGTCGGCGGAGGTCGTCACGGTCGTACCCGAGACGTTCTTCTGGATCGCCGACTTGACGCTGTCGATCTTCTGCGAGTCGGTCGCCTTGACGTAGATCGTGGTGACCTTGTTCTTCGAGTCGCTGATCGTCTGGGCCTGCGTCAGCGGGATGTAGACGTTGGCGGCGGAGTCGCCGCTGTCGGCCGTGGCGACGCCGACCACCTTGAACTTGACGCTCTTGATGGTGACGGTCGAACCGACCTTGAGCTTCTTCTCCTTGGCGTACGCCGAGTCGATGATCGCGACCTTGGCGTTCGTCTCCGCGGTCTTGAAGGTACGGCCGCTGGTGATCTTGGAGGAGGTCAGCGGGCCGAGGTCGGGCTGGGCGACGTCGGTGCCGAAGACGGAGTAGTTGTTGACGTCGAAGTTGGCGCCGCCGCCCTGGACTTCACCCTGCGGCTGGCCACCGCCCTGACCGCCGCCCTGGCCTCCGCCGTTGCCGCCCTGCTGGCCGCCGTTGCCGTTCTGCTGGAACTGGCCGCGGGTGAACTGGCCGCTGACCTTGATGACCTGGAGGCTCAGTCCGCCGACCGCGTCCGCGACGCCGCTCTGCTTGCCGACCTTGGAGACGGTGGTGGTCGCGAGGGTCTGGAAGCCCTGGACCATGACCCGGTCGGTGCTCTGCTCCTCGTCGGAGTCGTTGTCCTGCGCGTCGAACTGGAAGCGCGGGCGGTCCGAGGCGCTCGCGGTGGGCGAGGCGGCCTTGGTGACCGTCATGTCCGTACCCAGGCCGTACAGGCTCTGCAGGACCTTGTCCTGGGCCTTCCCCATGCCGGAGGACACGGAGGAGACCACGATGACCAGCGCGATGCCCAGCGCGAGTCCGGAGGCGACGACGAGGGCCGCCTTTCTGCGGCGGCGCAGCTCGCGCCTCAGATAGGTGAAGAACATGCGCCGCAAGGTAGGTACGGCGCGTGATGACTGCATAAGGCAGAAATAAGAGAATGATGAGAAGGCTGTGGTTGACCCCGGAAACAGCGATGCCGCCCCTGGGGGCGGCATCCTGAAACTGTGGGCTGACCAGGGATCAGACGGCCGAGCCGGCCTTCCACTGGGCCCAGTCCATGTTCCAGCCGTTGAGGCCGTTGTCCGGGGACACCGTCTTGTCGCCGGTGTTCTTGACGACCACGACGTCACCGATGATCGAGTTGTTGTAGAACCACGCGGCCGGCGTGCTCGCGTCGTTGGCGCCCTTGGTGTCGGAGAGGCCCACGCAGCCGTGGCTGGTGTTCACCGCGCCGAAGATCGACTTGGCGCCCCAGTAGTTGCCGTGCACGAAGGTGCCGGAGGTCGTCAGGCGCATGGCGTGCGGGACGTCCTTGATGTCGTACTCGCCCTTGCCGTCGGAGTCGGTGAAGCCGACCGTCGCGCCGTTCATCCGGGTCTCCTTGAACTTCTCGGAGATCACCATCTGGCCTTCGTACGTCTTGTTGTCGGGCGAACCGGCCGAGATCGGGATGGTCTTGACGACCTTGCCGTCCTGCGTGACCTGCATCTGCTTGGTCTGCGCGTCGACGGTGGTGACCTGGTTGCGGCCGATCTTGAAGGTGACCGTCTTCTGCTGGACGCCGACGACACCGTTGGCAGCCTCGACACCGTCGAGCGCCAGCTTCAGCGTGACGGTGGAGTTCTCCTTCCAGTAGTCCTCGGGACGGCAGTCCATGCGGACGGTGGAGAACCAGTGGCAGACGACCTCCTGGCCGCTGCTGGAGGTGACGGTGATGCCCTTCTGCACGTCCGCCTTGTTGGTGATCTCCTTGTTGAAGTTGATCGAGACGGGCATGCCGACGCCGACGGTCGAGCCGTCCTCGGGCGTGAAGTTGGCTATGAAGCTGTTGTCCGGGGAGACCGTGGTGAAGGACGCGTTCTCGTGGGCCTCCAGGCCCTTGGAGTCCTTCGCGCTGGCGGCGACCTTGTAGGTGGTCGAGCGCTCCAGCTGGGCGTTCGGCTTCCAGCTGGTCTTGTCGGCGGAGAGCGTGCCCTCGACGGCGGTGCCCTCGGCGGTGGTCATCGTCACCTCGGTGAGCGTGCCCTTGCTCACCGTGACGGCCGCCGAGTTGTTGATGGAGGCGTTGTTCGAGCCGTCCGCGGGTGTGATCTTGATCTGTGCCGCGGAGGACTTCTTCGCCGCCGCCTCGTCGGCCTTGGCCTGAGAGGAGCTGTCCTTGCCGTCCGAGGCGCTGCTGTCGCCGCTGGAACACGCGGTCAGCATCAGCACACCGCCGAGCAGTGCGGACGCCGTCGTCAGAGCTCGGCGCCGCCTACTGTCCGTCATCACACGCTTCTCCATCGTTGCCGATTCCCTGAAACCCCGAGAGTCCCCGTTAAAGAACTTAAACGCTGCGACCGGTTGGCCCCGTTCCACATTCTCGGAATGTGTGGGGCACGCCACGTCCATGGGGACGGGTGGTGCGGTGGTCGGTCCGTGCGTCCAGTGAGACGACGAAACCCCGGGGGGCGGTTGCTGTCCGGGGCAGGTGATTCCCCGGGGCGCTCAGCGGGCGCCGGTGCCGGTGCCGGCTTCCTCGCCGTCGCCTTCGCCGTCGTCGCCGCCATCGCCGTCATCGCCGTACTCGTCCTCGTCATCATCCTCATAAGGACCCCACTCAGGCGAGCCCGGGTCGTAGTCGATCTGTTCCGTGGACCAGGAGGCCTGCTGGAGTTCCACCCCGGGCACCTCGCTGACCAGGTCGAACGGATCCACGAGATACGCGATCGCCTCGGCGGTGTCTTCCGTCACAGCGCTCCGGGCATGGACGCGCTCGGCGTCCGGAAGTTCGGGATCGTCCTCGATCCGCCCGACCGCCGCCGAAGTCAGCTCGTCCGGGTCGTGCACCTCGACCACGAGATCAACCCGAACCCGCACAAAACGTGATGTCTTCTCCGTGCTCATGCCCGGAGCGTACGGCTCACAGCTCCCGCAACTTTCCCGCGACCCGCGCCTTTCACTAGCATCGGGTCCCAGGGCCAATTCGCCAGCGCCACAAGGGGATCGATATCCGGTGTCATCCGCTCGCCGTCCGTTGCTGACCGCCACCGCCGCGGGCACCCTGCTGGGCGCCCTGTGGTTCGTCCCGTCCGCCAACGCGACCCAGGACACCGCGGCCAGAACAGAGACGACGACGCAGGTCACAGCCCAGGCGCGGGCCACGTCCACGACCACGGTGACGAACGCGACCACCGCGTCGACCGCCGCGTCGACCGCCTCGACCACGTCCGACGACGGGACCCGGCTCGCCGACACCGGAAGCTTCGACACCACCCCGTACGTGATCGGCGGAACCACCCTGCTCGCGCTGGGCGCCGGTTTCGTCGTCTATTCGGTTCGCCGGGAACGCCTGGATTTTTGAATTAACTTGACTGTTCTTTGACAGGCGTTTCATAGTCCGACGCATGAAGAGAACATCGGGGGCGCGGCTCTGCTCCACCGCCGCGATCGGCGCACTGTCACTCGCCCTGCTCACGGGCTGCTCGTCGGACGACGGGTCGAAGAAGGGCTCCGGGGACTCCAAGGGGTCCTCGTCCTCGTCGTCGTCCTCGTCGTCCGGTTCGGACGCGAAGGCGCTGGCCTCGGCCGAGCTGGAGAAGCTGTTGCTCGCGCAGGGTGACGTCAAGGGCTACAAGGTGGCCGACGGGGACGACACGCTCCCCAAGTCCAAGTCGGTCGTGAAGACGGACAAGGCGGCGTGCGACCCGCTGGCCTGGGCCACGGGCGGGCTCGCGCCGGGTGACACGGACGCGAACGTCAGCAACTCCGTCTCCACGGACAAGGCTTCGGACGCGCCGACCTCGCTGGACGACGCAGGCGAGGCCGACATCGAGGGCGCCTTCGACATCGACATGACGTTCGTGGGTCTGTCCTCGTACGACGGTGACGGCGCCGAGAAGGCCATGAAGGCCGTGTCCGACGGTGTGACGGCCTGCGCCGGCGGCTACGCCCTCAAGGCCGAGGGCGAGACATCGAAGGTCACCAAGGTCGCCACGGACAAGGGCACGGGCGGCGGTGACGAGGCCGTGGCGTTCTCCGAGGTCGTCGACATGGACGGCGAGGGCACGGCCACGTTCCACGCCGAGGTGATCCGCAAGGGCAACACCGTGGCCACGTTCTACACGGTCAACTTCGCCGCGTTCGGCGACGGAGGCGACATGGGCCCGGTCCCGGCGGCCGTGATCACGGCCCAGCTCGGCAAGCTCAAGTAACCCGCAGACGCCACGCGCAGCACATCGGGCCCTGCCGTCACGTGCGCACGTCCGTACGGAGTGACGGCAGGGCCCGATCGCGTTACCTCAGCGGCCCCGTGACGGTCTCCGCAGCCGCGAGCAGCCGCCCCTCGCGCACGAACGTGTCCGCCGCCGCGAGGTCGGGCGCCAGGAACCGGTCGGGACCGGGCCCCTCGACCCCGGCCTTGCGTACGGCGTCGAGGACCGCGCGGGTCGCGGGCGCCGGGGTGAGCCCCTCGCGCAGTTCGATGCCGCGGGTGGCCGCGTACAGCTCGACGGCGATCACGCGGGTCAGGTTGTCGACGGCCGTGCGCAGCTTGCGCGCCGCCGACCAGCCCATCGAGACGTGGTCCTCCTGCATCGCGGAGGACGGGATCGAGTCCGCCGAGGCCGGTACGGCGAGCCGCTTCAGCTCGGCGACCAGCGCGGCCTGCGTGTACTGGGCGATCATCAGCCCGGAGTCGACACCGGCGTCGTCGGCGAGGAACGGCGGCAGACCGTGGCTGCGGTTCTTGTCCAGCAGCCGGTCGGTGCGCCGCTCGGCGATGGAGGCGAGGTCGGCGACGGCGATGGCGAGGAAGTCGAGGACGTAGGCCACGGGGGCGCCGTGGAAGTTGCCGTTGGACTCGACCCGGCCGTCGGGCAGGACGACGGGGTTGTCGACCGCCGACGCCAGCTCACGCTCGGCGACCAGGCGGGCGTGGGCCATCGTGTCGCGTCCGGCGCCGGCGACCTGCGGGGCGCAGCGCACCGAGTAGGCGTCCTGGACGCGGGGGGCGTCGTCCTGGTGGTGTCCGGTCAGCTCGGAGCCGGTGAGGACGGCGAGCATGTTGGCGGCGGAGTCGCCCTGGCCGGGGTGCGGGCGGATGGCGTGCAGCTCGGGCGCGAGGACCCTGTCGGTGCCGAGCAGCGCCTCCAGGCTGAGGGCGGCGGTGATGTCGGCGGACTTGTAGAGCCGGTCCAGGTCGGCGAGGGCCATGATCAGCATGCCGAGCATGCCGTCGGTGCCGTTGAGGAGGGCGAGGCCCTCCTTCTCGCGCAGTTCGACCGGGTCGATGCCGGCCTCGGCGAGCAGTTCGGCGGCGGGGCGCACGGTTCCGTCCGGGCCCTCCGCCTCGCCCTCGCCCATCAGCGTGAGGGCGCAGTGGGAGAGCGGGGCGAGGTCGCCGGAGCAGCCGAGGGAGCCGTACTCGTGGACGACGGGGGTGATGCCGGCGTTCAGGATGTCGGCCATGGTCTGCGCGACCTCGGGCCGCACGCCCGTGTGGCCGGAGCAGACGGTCTTCAGGCGCAGGAACATCAGGGCGCGGACGACCTCGCGCTCGACGCGCGGGCCCATGCCGGCGGCGTGCGAGCGGACGATGTTCCGCTGGAGCTGCGCGCGCAGCTCCTGGCTGATGTGCCGGGTGGCGAGGGCGCCGAACCCGGTGGAGACGCCGTAGACCGGGTCGGGCTTGGCCGCGAGCGCGTCCACGATCCCGCGGGCCGCCGCGAGGGCCGCGACCGCCTCCCCGGAGAGCTCGACGCGGGCGCCGCCGCGCGCCACGGCGAGTACGTCGGACGCGGTGACCCCGGACGTCCCCACCACCACAGTGTGCATATCCATATTCAGGAGCGTACGCAGTGAAGACGAAGATGTCACCAGTGGGTGCGTGGTTCACCCCTTACCGAATACGTCACAGTGCCCGCGCGGCCGGGTTCAGGGGCGGCCCCGGAAGCTGCGCCGCTCGGCCGCGGGCCGCTCCCGCGGGGGCTCGTCGGCCAGGCGTACGACGGGATCGTCCGGGCCCTCGCGGCCCGCGACGACCGGCCGGGCGGCCCGTACGGCCTTGGCACGGTACTGGGCGGCGTCCGCGAGCCGGAAGAGCCGGCGGGCGGTGCGCACCGGCCCGATGGGGTCCTCGGTGGAGGCGACCCCGCAGGCCACGCCCTCGCCCAGCTCCAGCTCCCCGGCCCGGCGGCACAGTTCGCCCGCCACCCGCACCACGTCGTCGGCGCCCGGCCCGGCGGCGAGCAGACAGAACTCGTCCCCGCCGAGCCGGGCGGCCAGCGCCCCCGGCAGCATGGCCCCGCACAGCGACAGCACCGACCCGAACCGCTCCAGCAGCCGGTCCCCCACGGCGTGCCCCAGGGTGTCGTTGACCCGCTTGAGCCCGTTGAGGTCGCAGACCACCAGACTCACCACGGTCCCCCGCGCCCGGTGCTGCTCGACCGCCTCCTCCAGGCGTACGTCGACGGCGCGGCGGTTGGCGAGACCGGTGAGGGCGTCGGTGAAGGCGAGCCGACGGGCCTCCTCCAGCCGCTCGGTCTGGGCGAGCCCGGCGGCGACGACGGCCGCGAGGACCGTCGCGAAGTCGGCGTCGGCGCGGTCGAAGACGGGGGTGCCGGCGGAGCGGGCGACATACAGCTCGCCCCAGGCGCGGCCGTGCAGCACGATCGGCGCGACGACGCACGAGCCGCGGCCCCGGCGGCGCAGGGCGGCCACGCGCTGATGGCAGTACCCGGGCCGCCGGCCCTCGGCGAGCCCTTCCGCGGTCTCCACCCAGGCGTTGGGCTCGCCGCCGCCGGACACCCAGCGCTCGTGCAGGAACTCGGTGATCTCGGGGAACTGGTGCACCGGGTAGGCCTCGGCCTCGGGAAACTCGTCCTCGTCGGCCGCCCGGTCCCCCACGTTCACCAGGACCCGCAGCCGCCCCAGGTCCCGCTCCCACACCGACAGCGCGGCGAACCCACCGGCCAGGGCGCGGCACGCCCCGATCGCCGCCGCCCGCCACGACTCCCGGGGCGTGTGCGCGGCGGCCATCCCCTGCGCGAGCGCCACGACGGCCGCGAGGCGTCTGTCCTCACCCATTGCCCCAGGTTAGGGATATTTACTACAAAACGGGATACGGAAGGGCACTAGGAGTGACGGGTGCGCAGTGCGGGGCACGATGTGCGCTCCCCGGCGCGGTGTTCACTCCCCCGGCCACCGGGCCGCGCGCTTCTCGTTGAACGCGGCGACGCCCTCCGCCCTGTCCCCCGAGAACGCCGTGGTCCGCCAGGCGGCGTCCTCGACCTCCAGCCCCGCCCGCAGATCCAGCCCGTGCCCGAGGCGCAGCGCCCGCTTGGCGGCCCGCAGCCCCACCGGTGAGTTCGCCGCGATCCTCGCGGCCAGGAGCAGCGCCTCCTCCCGGTCCCGCCCCTCCTCCACCAGCACGTCCACCAGGCCCAGCTCCCGCGCCTCCCCGGCCTCCACCCGCCGCGCCGTGAAGATCAGCTCGGCGGCCCGCGCCGCGCCCACACGGCGCGGCAGCAACTGAGTACCTCCCCCTCCCGGGATCACCCCCACCGACACCTCCGGCAGCCCGACCACGGCCGTGGGGTCGGCGACGATCACATCGCAGGCGAGGGCCAGCTCGTACCCGCCGCCCAGGGCGAAGCCGTGCACCGCGGCGACCGTCGGCACCGGCAGCTCCAGCACCCCGGTGTACGCCCCGCGGGTGACCGGCCGCTGGCGGCGCAGGTCGTCGTCGGTGAAGGAGTTGCGCTCCTTGAGGTCGGCGCCTACGCAGAACGCCCGCTCGTGCGTCGAGGTGAGCACGACGACCCGTACGTCCCGGTCCTCCCCCAGCGCCGCGCACGCCCCGCCGAGGGACCGGGCCATCTCGGTGGACACGGCGTTCATGGCCTTGGGCCGGTCGAGCACCAGCTCCGCGACATGTCCTCCGTCCCCGTGCCGCCGCACCCGTACGAACTCCCCGAACCGTTCCTCGCCCATGACGTCCTCCAAGGCCATCGAGTTAACGACGGTTAACACCGCGCACCGCTCGATCATCGCAGGCCCGCCCGCCGGAGGAAAGGGCCGACCCGGGCGCGGGGGCGCCCACCCGTTCGAGTGACATCTCACCCAAGTCGTCCCCGACCGCCCAAGGGAGCGCATAACGTGCGTCCGCCCCGGCGCAGTGGGGGCGCGACCGCAGCGGGAGGGAACGCGATGGCCGGCACGGCGGTGGACGACACACAGGGGGAGACCGGTCGGCTCTGGGCGGCGCCGCGCGGCCGGCACCGACGGCCGCGGCCCCGCAAGGTGCTGTTCGCCGCGGGCGGCCTGGCACTGGCCGCCGGGGTGCTGAGCCTGGTGAGGCTGTCGTCCGGTCCGAGCGGGGTCACCGGGATCGGCACCGCGGAGGCGGAACCGCACGTGGAGCCGCCGGTCACCCGTGCCGGCTCCGGCAGCGGCACGGACCGTACCGCCGGCACAGGGGCCACCGTCGCGCCCACCCCGACCGCGCCCTCCCCGATGGGCGGGGCGAGCGCCGAGCCGGCACCCGAGGTCAGCCTGGTCCCCGGCACCCCGGGCACGCCCACGTCGGTCGCCCTCACCCCGAGTGCGTCCTACGTCCCGGCGCACACCCCGGCCCCCGCGCCGACCCGCGGCACCACGCCCCGGCCCACTCCGCCACCGCCCCGGGCCCCGGCACCGACGGCCACCGCCACCCCGGCCCCGCCGACCCGCCAGCCGGGCGTGTGCGTCCCGGTCGTGGGCCTGTGCGTGAACGCGCTGAACGTGCCGTCCGGACTGTGACTCCCCGGAGGTCAGCAGCCGGAAGTCAACCGCCGGAAGCCAGCCACCAGGGCTCAGTCACCCGGGGCCTGCGACCCGAGGCCGACCACCCGGAGCAAGCCACCAGAGGTCAGCAACCCGAGGCCGACCACCCGGAGCGAACCGCCCGAACTCAGCCGCCGGAGGGCAGCCACCGGAGGCCTGCGGCCCGGGGCCGACCACCCGGAGCAAGCCGCCCGAACTCAGCCGCCAGAGGTCAGCCACCGGAGGCCAGCCGCCAGAGGTCAGCCACCTGAGGTCAGCCGCCAGAGGCCTGCGGCCCGGGGCCGACCACCCGGAGCAAGCCGCCCGGACTCAGCCACCGGAAGTCAACCGCCCGGGCCTGCGGCCCGAGGCCGACCACCCGGAGCGAACCGCCCGAACAAAGCCGCCGGAAGTCAGCCACCGGAGGTCAGCCACCCGAGGCCTGCGACCCGAGGCAGACCACCCGGAGCAAGCCACCCGGAGTGAGGTGTCCGGAGTCAGCTGTCCGCAGTTCGTCACCCGGGGTCGGGCACCGGGTCCGGGCGGCGGCTGAGGAGCCAGGGTTCGACCACGCCGAGGCCGCGGACCGGGCGCTGCCACATCGGCTGGAGCGCGAAGCGGTACTTCGGCGGCTCCTCGCCCTCCTTCTCCGCCGCCGCGGCCGCCTCGGCGGCCTCCGCCTCCGAGGCCGGCGCGTCCCCGGTGCGGATCAGCTCCTCGGCGAACGCGCTGTCCACCAGCACGGCGTCGCGCGGCGCTATCGACGTCAGCCGGGACGCCAGGTTCACCGTCGTACCGAAGACATCGCCCATCCGGGTCGTGACCGTGCCGAACGCCATGCCGACGCGCAGCTCGGGCATCGTCTCGTCGTTGCTCATCGTCTCGACCAGCAGCAACGCGATGTCGGCCGCGGTGCCCGCGTCGTCCGCGGCGTACAGCACCTCGTCGCCGAGGGTCTTGATCAGCCGTCCGCCGCGGGCCGCCACCAGGTCGGCGGAGGTGGTCTCGAACGCCTCGACCAGCTCGCCGAGCTCCTCCTCCTCCATCCGGCGGGTCAGCCGGGTGAAGCCGACCAGATCGGCGAAGCAGACGGCGAGCCGCCGGTCCACCATCTCCTCGTCGTCCGCGGCCTGCACGACCCGGCCGGCCGAGGCGGCGAGCTGGCGCCGCCAGACGTAGACGAGGAACTCCTCCAGCTCGGGCAGCAGCAGCTCGACGATGGGGTACGTGACCTCGGTGCGGGTCATCCCGGGCTCGGGCGGCTCGGTCAGGCCCTCCAGGAAGGAGTCGATCTGCCACTCCGCCAACCGGGCGGTGGTCTGGCCGGTCGACCGCGCCACCTGCACCGCCATCGCCTCGCTCAGCAGCCCCGCCTCGACCAGACCGGCCAGCCGGCGCAGCGCCAGCACGTCGGCCTCGGTGAGCGCCTTGGCCTGCCCGATGTCGGCGAAGCCCATCGCCCGCCAGAAACGGGACGCCAGCTCCATGGAGACGCCGGCGCTGCGGGCCGCCTGGAACGGGGTGTAGCGCCGCTCGGCGCCGAGGATGAGCCCTTCGAGGCGCAGGGCGAGCGGGTTGCCCTCGTCGGGATCGTCGGAGCCCGTGTCGTCGACGGTCACGCCTGCTGCCCTTCCGATCTTCCGCGGTCAGGTATCGACCGGCCTCAACTCTACGGCAGTGTGCGGTAGCTCACGCCCGTGGAGCCGACGGTAAGTCCCCTTGACGGGAGCGGCACCCGGCGTCCGGCGTTTTTCCCTCACGCGGGCCTCAGATGCACGATGTCCCCCGCCCCCACCGGCTCCTGCACCCCGTCCCCCGTGGCGATCACCAGGCGGCCGTCGCCGTCCACGGCCACCGCCTCGCCCACCACCGAGCGGTCCCCCGGCAGCTCGGCCCGTACCTCGCGCCCCAGGGTCGCGCAGCCCGCCGCGTACGCCTCCTGGAGTCCGCTCGCCGCCGGGTCGCCGCCGGCCGCCCGCCAGCGGCCGTACCACTCCTCCAGCGACCTCAGGACGGCCCGCAGCAGCGGGTCGCGGTCCGTGTTCACCGCGCCGGCCAGCGCCAGCGAGCCCGCCTGCGGGACCGGCAGTTCGTCCGCGCGCAGGCTGACGTTGATGCCGACGCCGACGACCACGCCGTCCTCGCCGGCCCGCTCGGCGAGGATCCCGCCCGCCTTGCGCTCCTCTCCCCCCACGGTCACCAGCAGATCGTTGGGCCACTTGAGTGCCGTGTCCACGCCCGCCGCACGCGCCAGGCCGGTGGCGACGGCCACGCCGGTGAGCAGCGGCAGCCAGCCCCAGCGGGCGACGGGGACCTCGGCCGGCCGCAGCAGCACGGAGAAGAACAGGCCGGAGCGCGCGGGCGCCGTCCACTGCCGGTCCAGGCGTCCGCGCCCGGAGGTCTGCTCCTCGGCCACCAGCACGGCACCCTCGGCCGCCTTCCCGGCCACGGCGCGGGCCACGAGGTCGGAGTTGGTGGACCCGGTGCGCTGGACGACCTCCAGGTCCCCGTAGAAGCCGCCGTCACGGGCCAGCGCCCGGCGCAGGGAGGCGGCGTTGAGGGGCGGCCGGTCCAGGTCGGACCAGCGGCTGCCGTTCGGGTCTGAGGCATCTCGGGGCGTCATGCAAGCCACCCTAGGTGTGTGAAACGCCGCACTGCTGATTGGTAGGCGCACCACTACTCTACGGATGAGTAACCGTCCCCCCTTTTGAGCAGGCAGGGAGCCGCATCCCGATGTCCGAGCCGGAAGAGATCGACATCCACACCACCGCGGGCAAGCTCGCGGATCTTCAGCGCCGGATCGAGGAGGCGACGCACGCCGGCTCCGCACGCGCCGTGGAGAAGCAGCACGCCAAGGGCAAGCTGACGGCCCGTGAGCGCATCGAACTCCTCCTCGACGAGGGATCGTTCGTCGAGCTCGACGAGTTCACCCGCCACCGCTCCACCAACTTCGGCCTGGAGAAGAACCGCCCGTACGGAGACGGCGTCGTCACCGGCTACGGCACGGTCGACGGCCGCCCGGTGGCCGTGTTCTCCCAGGACTTCACCGTCTTCGGCGGCGCGCTGGGCGAGGTCTACGGCCAGAAGATCGTCAAGGTGATGGACTTCGCGCTGAAGACGGGCTGCCCGGTCATCGGCATCAACGACTCCGGCGGCGCCCGTATCCAGGAGGGGGTGGCCTCCCTCGGCGCGTACGGCGAGATCTTCCGCCGCAACACGCACGCGTCCGGGGTCATCCCGCAGATCAGCCTGGTCGTCGGTCCCTGCGCCGGCGGGGCCGTCTACTCCCCGGCGATCACCGACTTCACCGTGATGGTCGACCAGACGTCCCACATGTTCATCACCGGCCCGGACGTCATCAAGACGGTCACCGGCGAGGACGTCGGCTTCGAGGAGCTCGGCGGGGCCAGGACCCACAACTCCGTGTCCGGCGTGGCCCACCACATGGCGGGGGACGAGAAGGACGCGATCGAGTACATCAAGCAGCTGCTGTCGTACCTGCCGTCCAACAACCTCTCCGAGGCCCCGGTCTTCCCCGAGGAGGCGGACCTCGCGGTCACCGACGAGGACCTGGAGCTGGACACCCTCGTCCCGGACAGCGCCAACCAGCCGTACGACATGCACACGGTGATCGAACACGTCCTGGACGACGCCGAGTTCTTCGAGACGCAGCCGCTGTTCGCGCCGAACATCCTCACCGGCTACGGCCGCGTCGAGGGGCACCCGGTCGGGATCGTCGCCAACCAGCCGATGCAGTTCGCCGGCTGTCTCGACATCAAGGCGTCCGAGAAGGCCGCCCGCTTCGTGCGCACCTGCGACGCCTTCAACATCCCGGTGCTCACCTTCGTCGACGTCCCCGGCTTCCTGCCCGGCGTCGACCAGGAGCACGACGGCATCATCCGCCGCGGCGCCAAGCTGATCTACGCCTACGCCGAGGCCACCGTCCCGCTCATCACCGTCATCACCCGCAAGGCCTTCGGCGGCGCGTACGACGTCATGGGCTCCAAGCACCTGGGCGCCGACCTCAACCTCGCCTGGCCTACCGCCCAGATCGCCGTCATGGGCGCCCAGGGCGCGGTCAACATCCTGCACCGCCGCACCATCGCCGAGGCGGCGGCGGCCGGTGAGGATCTGGACGCGGTGCGCGCCCGGCTGATCCAGGAGTACGAGGACACCCTCCTCAACCCGTACATCGCGGCCGAGCGCGGGTACGTCGACTCCGTGATCATGCCGTCCGACACCCGGCGCCACATCGTCCGCGGTCTGCGTCAACTGCGCACCAAGCGGGAATCCCTGCCCCCGAAGAAGCACGGCAACATCCCCCTGTAAGGAGCCGCTGTGACGATCAAGGTCGTACGGGGCAACCCGACCCCCGAGGAGCTGGCCGCCGCCCTGGCGGTGGTCCGAGCCCGCGCCGCGGCGGCGGCAGCCGCACCGCCCGGCGCGGAGGGCCCGAGAGACGCGTGGTCCGACCCGGCGAGGATCGCGGGCCACCGCGTCCCCCAGCCGGGCCAGGCATCCTGGACCCGCACCTACTGGCCGGCGTGACGGAAGATCTTTCAGGGGCGCGGGGCCGCATCACTGTGCGGCTCGCCGCGTGAGCGCACAGAAGGACAACCCAGGGCACCGAAATAAGTACCCCTACTCAGGCCAACCCCCCCGGCCAAGCCCCACGCTGGTGACATGCTGTGGTCAGACCCGAAGAACGAGCCGCCCGAGGAACTCCGCGACATGCAGGAGACCCTGAGGCGGCTCGGCTTCTTCCTCGCCCTGGCCATGGTGGTCGCGATGATCGTGCTGGGCCTACGCTGACCGCATGCGCAGACTCGTCCTCGCCTCCCAGTCCCCCGCCCGGCTGAACCTCCTGCGGCAGGCCGGCCTCTCCCCCGAGGTCATCGTCAGCGGGGTCGACGAGGACGCGGTGACCGCCCCCACCCCCGCCGAACTGGCCCTCGCGCTCGCGGAGGCCAAGGCGAGCGTGGTGGCGGCGCGCCCGGACACCAAGGGCGCGCTGGTGATCGGCTGCGACTCCGTGCTCGACCTGGACGGCGAGGCGCTGGGCAAGCCCGCCGACGCGGCGGAGGCCACGGCCCGCTGGAAGGCGATGCGCGGCCGGGCCGGCACGCTCCAGACGGGTCACTGCGTCTACGACACCCTCAGCGGGCGGTACGCCTCCGCGACCGCGTCCACGGTGGTCCGCTTCGGTGAGCCGAGCGACGAGGAGATCGCGGCGTACGTCGCCTCGGGCGAGCCGCTCCATGTGGCGGGGGCGTTCACCCTGGACGGCCGCTCGGCGCCGTTCATCGACGGCATCGACGGCGACCACGGCAACGTCATCGGCATCAGCCTGCCGCTGGTCCGCAGACTGCTGGGCAGGCTGGGCGTCGGCATCACTGAGCTGTGGGCGCCGCCGGAGGCGTGACCGCCGAGCCGTCACCCTCCTCGCTCTCCTCGCCGCTCTCCTTGCCGTCCTCGCCCTTTTCGAGGCTCGTGGGACCGCCCTCGCCGGGCTCCCCGTCGCCAGGGGCCTCGGCCGCAGGTCCCGGCCGGGCGTCGTACGTCATCAGGAGCAGGACGATCAGCCCGAGCACCACGACCATGAACGCGAACTGCGTCCGGCCGAGGAGCCCCCAGGCGACGGCGCCGAGCACACCGTGGGTCACGGCGGCGCTGATCAGCAGGATGCGGCCGAGGAGGGAGGGCGCCCGGTTGCGTACGGCCACCAGCAGGGCGACCAGGCCGCAGGCGGCGAAGTAGAGGCCGAAGACGATCCCGCCGACCTTCGAGGACCTCGACATGACGTCAGGGTCGATGCCGGCCAGGGACATGTTCTGCGAGTCGGCCATGATCCCCAGGGCCCAGTTCAGCAGAGCGATGCCGAACCCCTCCGCGAACAGCACCAGAGCCACGATCAACGCCAGCGGTCTTCGCACCACCCGTCCCCACCCACTTTCGCCTGCGCTCGATCCGGAGTCGAGCGGGGTTTCAGTTACCCCAAGTACGTTCGAAACATCGTGAACGCTACTAACGGGTAAACCCGGGGACAAGGGTTCCGTGCGGGGCAAAGAATCGTTGGGCCATTCGTAGGGACTCCACAAAGAAACGGAGTGGGCCGCAGCACGCTCTCACAGAGACCTTGACCACACCGGAGGGCTAGGGTTGCCGGGAGGAGTGCTGCGTACGGCGGTACTACAAGGGATTTCACGGTCGAGTGAGCCTGGCATCACGCTCCGTGTGGGCAAGCTCACCTTTGGGGACGGGTCGATGTGTCGTGTCGGCAGTCCCTAAACTCGGCTTGTTTCAAGGAGGGAGCCTCAATCGTGCGCAAGGTGCTCATCGCCAACCGTGGCGAAATCGCAGTCCGCGTGGCCCGGGCGTGCCGGGATGCCGGTATCGCCAGTGTGGCCGTGTACGCCGACCCGGACCGGGACGCTCTGCACGTGCGTGCCGCGGACGAGGCGTTCGCCCTGGGCGGTGACACCCCGGCGAGCAGCTACCTGGACATCGGCAAGGTGTTGAACGCGGCCCGTGAGTCGGGTGCCGACGCCGTCCATCCGGGCTACGGCTTCCTCTCCGAGAACGCCGAATTCGCGCAGGCGGTCCTGGACGCGGGTCTGATCTGGATCGGCCCGCCGCCGCAGGCCATCCGCGACCTCGGCGACAAGGTCGCCGCCCGGCACATCGCCCAGCGCGCCGGCGCCCCCCTGGTCGCGGGCACCCCCGACCCGGTGAGCGGCGCCGACGAGGTCGTGGCGTTCGCCCGCGAGCACGGTCTGCCGATCGCGATCAAGGCCGCGTTCGGCGGTGGCGGCCGCGGTCTGAAGGTGGCCCGGACGCTGGAAGAGGTTCCCGAGCTGTACGAGTCGGCCGTCCGTGAGGCGGTCGCCGCGTTCGGGCGCGGTGAGTGCTTCGTGGAGCGCTACCTCGACAAGCCCCGGCACGTGGAGACCCAGTGCCTGGCGGACAGCCACGGCAACGTGGTCGTCGTCTCCACCCGTGACTGCTCGCTCCAGCGCCGCCACCAGAAGCTGGTGGAGGAGGCCCCGGCGCCGTTCCTCTCCGACGAGCAGGTCGCGGAGCTGTACTCCTCCTCCAAGGCCATCCTGAAGGAGGCCGGTTACGTCGGCGCCGGCACGGTGGAGTTCCTCGTCGGCCTGGACGGCACGATCTCCTTCCTGGAGGTCAACACCCGGCTCCAGGTGGAGCACCCGGTGACCGAGGAGGTCGCGGGCATCGACCTGGTGCGCGAGATGTTCCGGATCGCCGACGGCGAGGCCCTCGGCTACGACGACCCGGCGGTGCGCGGGCATTCCTTCGAGTTCCGTATCAACGGCGAGGACCCGGGCCGCGGCTTCCTGCCGGCCCCCGGCACCGTCACCACGTTCACCGCGCCCACCGGTCCGGGCGTGCGCCTGGACGCGGGCGTCGAGTCGGGCTCGGTCATCGGCCCGGCGTGGGACTCGCTGCTGGCGAAGCTGATCGTCACCGGCGCCACCCGCGAGCAGGCCCTCCAGCGGGCCGCCCGGGCGCTGGAGGAGTTCCAGGTCGAGGGCATGGCGACCGCCATCCCGTTCCACCGCGCGGTGGTCACGGACCCGGCGTTCGCCCCCGAACTCACGGGCTCCACCGAGCCGTTCACGGTCCACACCCGGTGGATCGAGACCGAGTTCGTCAATGACATCAAGCCCTTCTCCGCCACGGCCGACGCCGACGCGGAGGAGGACGAGAAGGACCGCGAGACGATCGTCGTCGAGGTCGGCGGCAAGCGCCTGGAGGTCTCCCTCCCGGCCAGCCTGGGCATGACCCTGGCCCGCACCGGTCTCGCCGCCGGCGCCAAGCCCAAGCGCCGCGCCGCGAAGAAGTCCGGCCCGGTCGCCTCCGGCGACACCCTCGCCTCCCCGATGCAGGGCACCATCGTCAAGGTGGCCGTCGAGGAGGGCCAGGAGGTCAAGGAGGGCGACCTGGTCGTCGTCCTGGAGGCCATGAAGATGGAACAGCCCCTCAACGCCCACCGCTCCGGCACCGTCAAGGGCCTCGCGGCAGAGGTCGGCGCCTCCATCACGTCGGGCGCCCCGATCTGCGAGATCAAGGACTGAGTTCACTTTCGCACACCGTTCCCCGCGCCCACCTACAGGGGCGCGGGGAACTGCGCGACAAGCCACAACGAACCGGCACTCGCCCCACAAGGCACACCCCTACGGCGCCTGGGCGGCGAAACCCCGCCGGTCACCGAATCAGCGGCGGCGAAGATCCGCGACGCGAGCCCGCTCACCACCGGGCACGTCCCCCAGCACCGCGGTGGCCCGCAGTCCCGCCGCCGGCCCCGGCCCTCGCCGCGGCGCGGGAAGCGGTACGTCCCGGCGCTGCGGCTGCGGTCGCGCCGGGACCGCCTCACCCCCCGGGTTCCCGGACGCCCCGGCCACGGCGATCTGCACCCCCTGGTCCGCGAGGGCCTGGAGCTCGGTGGCGGCGCGGTCGTCGTGCGCGGGCGGCTCGTCGGTCACCAGGCGGGTGATGAGTTCCGTCGGCACGGTCTGGAACATGGTGTCGGTGCCGAGCTTGGTGTGGTCGGCGAGGACGACGACCTCGGCGGCGGCCTGGACGAGCGCCCGGTCGACGGAGGCCGACAGCATGTTGGACGTGGACAGTCCGCGTTCGGCGGTCAGTCCGCTCCCGGAGAGGAAGGCTCTGGAGACGCGCAGCCCCTGGAGGGACTGTTCGGCCCCGCTGCCGACGAGGGCGTAGTTGGAACCGCGCAGGGTGCCCCCGGTCATGACGACCTCCACCCGGTTGGCGTGGGCCAGCGCCTGGGCCACCAGGAGGGAGTTGGTGACGACCGTGAGTCCGGGGACGCGCGCCAGCCGGCGGGCGAGTTCCTGGGTGGTCGTACCGGCTCCGACGACGATGGCCTCGCCCTCTTCGACGAAGCCCGCGGCGAGGTCCGCGATGGCGGTCTTTTCGGCGGTCGCGAGATGGGATTTCTGCGGAAAGCCGGATTCCCGCGTGAATCCGCCCGGCAATACCGCACCGCCGTGCCGGCGGTCGAGGAGTCCTTCTGCCTCCAGTGCGCGCACGTCCCGCCGTACGGTCACTTCGGAGGTCTGGACGACGCGGGCGAGCTCACGGAGCGACACGGCCCCGTTCGCTCGCACCATTTCGAGGATCAATTGGCGACGTTCTGCAGCGAACACGAAACTGACAGTAACGCGGGCGACCGTCTGCTTTCAGCTCTTTGCGCCGAATAGTAGAAGTTGTTCGCACAAGGGGACAGGGAGTGGTATAGGACCCTCAGAGCTCGCGTCGGGTGTGCAACTGCCGGGCCACCTCGGCGATCGACCCCGAAAGGGACGGGTACACGGTGAACGCGTTCGCGATCTGCTCGACCGTCAGATTGTTGTCGACGGCGATCGAGATGGGGTGGATCAGTTCCGAGGCGCGCGGGGCAACGACCACACCGCCGACGACGATCCCGGTGCCCGGGCGGCAGAAGATCTTGACGAAGCCGTCGCGGATGCCCTGCATCTTGGCGCGCGGGTTGCGCAGCAGCGGCAGCTTGACGGCCCGGGCCTCGATCTTTCCGCCGTCGATGTCGGCCTGGGTGTAGCCGACGGTCGCGATCTCGGGGTCGGTGAAGACGTTCGACGAGACCGTCTTGAGGTTGAGCGGGGCCACCGCGTCGCCGAGGAAGTGGTACATGGCGATACGGCCCTGCATGGCGGCGACGGACGCCAGCGCGAAGACGCCGGTCACGTCACCGGCGGCGTACACGCCCGGCGCGGTGGTGCGGCTGACCTTGTCGGTCCAGATGTGCCCGGACTCGCGGACCTTGACGCCCGCCTCCTCCAGGCCCAGCCCCTCGCTGTTGGGGATGGCGCCGACGGCCATCAGACAGTGCGAGCCGGTGATGACCCGGCCGTCGGAGAGGGTGACCTCGACGCGGTCGCCGACCCGCTTCGCGGACTCGGCGCGGGAGCGGGCCATCACGTTCATCCCGCGGCGCCGGAAGACGTCCTCCAGGACGGCGGCGGCGTCGGGGTCCTCGCCGGGCAGCACCCGGTCGCGGGAGGAGACGAGGGTGACCTTGGAGCCGAGGGCCTGGTAGGCGCCGGCGAACTCGGCGCCGGTGACGCCGGAACCGACCACGATGAGTTCCTCGGGCAGCTCGCCGAGGTCGTAGACCTGGGTCCAGTTCAGGATGCGCTCGCCGTCGGGCTGGGCGTCCGGGAGCTCGCGCGGGTGACCGCCGGTGGCGATCAGCACGGCGTCGGCGGTGAGGGTCTCCTCGGTGCCGTCGGCCGCGGTGACGACCACCTGGCGGGAGCCGTCGAGGGCCTGCATGCCCCGCAGCCGGCCCTTGCCGCGCATGACCCGGGCGCCGGCCCGGGTGACGGAGGCGGTGATGTCGTGCGACTGGGCGAGCGCGAGCCGCTTCACCCGGCGGTTGACCTTGCCGAGGTCCACGCCGACCACCCGGGCCGCCTGCTCCAGGGGCGGGGTGTCGTCGGCGACGATGATGCCGAGTTCCTCGTACGACGAGTCGAAGGTCGTCATGACCTCGGCCGTAGCGATAAGGGTCTTCGACGGCACGCAGTCGGTCAGCACCGACGCCCCGCCCAGACCGTCGCTGTCGACGACGGTCACCTCCGCGCCGAGCTGCGCGGCCACCAGCGCCGCCTCATAGCCGCCGGGTCCGCCACCGATGATCACGATCCGAGTCACATGCTCCATTCTCCCGCACGGTCCGCGGTGCTCGCCGCCCGGGGGCGAACGGAGATACGCCTGTGACGGAAGTGACCCGCGCACCGGCTGCCGTACCCTCCTCCCATGTCGCTCTACGCCGCGTACGCCGGCAACCTCGACGCGCGGCTGATGACCCGCCGCGCACCGCACTCGCCCCTGCGCGCGACGGGCTGGCTCGACGGCTGGCGGCTGACCTTCGGCGGGGAGCAGCTCGGCTGGGAGGGCGCGCTGGCCACCCTGGTCGAGGACCCGGAGGCACAGGTGTTCGTCGCGCTGTACGACATCACCCCGGCGGACGAGGAGTCCCTGGACCGGTGGGAGGGCGTCGGCCTCGGCATCTACCGCCGGCTGCGGGTGCGCGTGCACACCCTGGAAGGCCAGGCCCCGGCGTGGGTGTACGTGCTGAACGGGTACGAGGGCGGACTGCCGTCGGCCCGCTATCTCGGGGAGGTCGCGGACGCCGCCGAGTCGGCGGGCGCGCCCCACGACTATGTGATGGAGCTGCGGAAGCGCCCCTGCTGATCGATGCTGGAAGGCATGAGCGGGGCACGTCACGGTTACCAGGTCCAGTACACCGAGCAGGCGGCGGCCGCGCGCGACCGGCTGGACGATCGGCAGCGCGCCAGATTCGACAAGGGGGTCGCGGTCCTCACCCGGGACCCCTATCTGCCCGCGTCACGCGCCGTGAGCGGGACGGGCGACGACCGCACGGTACGGCTCACCGAGCACATGTTCGCGGAGTACATCGTGAGCCGGGGCCGGCTGCTGATCTTCGTGGTCGAGGTGTTCAGCGACGAGGACGTGCTGGTCCCGGAGGACTGACCGCGGGTCCGGCGACGCCCCTGGTTGGAAACGACAAGGCAACGATCCCTTTCCCGTGGGCTCTGTCATCTACGCGCGTAGGCAAGAACCGGCTACCCTCATCCGCGTGAACGCATCTCTTCTCCCGGACGACATCCAGGGCGACCCGCACGCCGCCGCCGACGCCGCCGCCTCGCGCCTGCGCGAACTGACCGGCGCCGAGACCCACGACGTCGCCCTCGTGATGGGCTCCGGCTGGGCACCCGCCGTGGACGCCCTGGGCGCACCCGACGCCGAGTTCCCGGTCACCGAGCTGCCCGGATTCCCGCCGCCCGCGGTCGAGGGCCACGGCGGCAAGGTCCGCTCGTACCGCATCGGCGAGAAGCGCGCCCTGGTCTTCCTGGGCCGCACCCACTTCTACGAGGGCCGCGGGGTGGCCGCCGTCGCGCACGGCGTCCGTACGGCCGTCTCGGCGGGCTGCAAGACCATCGTGCTGACCAACGGCTGCGGCGGTCTGCGCGAGGGCATGCGTCCCGGGCAGCCGGTCCTGATCAGCGACCACATCAACCTCACGGCGACCTCGCCGATCGTCGGCGCGAACTTCGTCGACCTCACCGATCTGTACTCGCCGCGGCTGCGCGCGCTGTGCAAGGAGATCGACGCCACGCTGGAGGAGGGTGTCTACGCCCAGTTCCCCGGCCCGCACTACGAGACGCCGGCGGAGATCCGGATGGCGCGGGTCATCGGCGCGGACCTGGTCGGCATGTCGACCGTGCTGGAGGCCATCGCGGCGCGTGAGGCGGGGGCGGAGGTGCTCGGCATCTCGCTGGTGACGAACCTCGCGGCGGGGATGACGGGTGAGCCGCTGAACCACGAGGAGGTTCTCCAGGCGGGGCGGGACAGCGCCACGCGGATGGGCGCCCTGCTCACCCAGGTGCTGGCCCGCCTGTAGGCACCGCACCAGGGGGCTCCGCCCCCTGGACCCCCGACCTGTGCCCACCCACCACCCGACTCGGTAGGCAGAAAGGCCACCCGCCACCCGACTCGGTGGGCAGAATGGCCAGCTACGGCCCGACTCGGTGGGCAGAGAAGCCAGCTAACACCCGGCTCGGTGGGCAGAGAAGCCAGCTACCGTCCGGCTCGGTCGGCCGGAAGGCCAGTCCGCCACCCGGCTCGGTCGGCAGGAGGCCGGCCCACCGTCCGGCTCGGTGGGCAGAAAAGCCACCCGTCGCCCGGCTCGGTGGGCAGAAATGCCAGCTACCGTCCGGCTCGATCGGCAGGAAGGCCAGCTACCGCCCGGCCCGATCGGGAGAAAATGGCCGGCCTGCCGCCCGACTCGGGCGGCAGGAAGACCACCCCGCCACCCGGCCCGATCGGCAGAAAAGCCACCCCGCCACCCGGCCCGATCGGCAGAAAGACCGGCCCGCCGCCCGGCCCGATCGGCAGAAAAGCCACCCCGCCACCCGGCCCGATCGGGAGAAAATGGCCGGCCCGCCGCCCGGCTCGGGCGCCAGAAAAGCCACGCGTCGCCCGGCTCGGGCGGTAGGAAGGTCAGGCGCAAGCAGCCCGTCCGGCGTTTGAGGGCGAGGCTCCTTCCGGGGGGCCAGGGGGCGGAGTCCCCTGGTGACGGCGAGACACCACACACGAGAGGCTGACCGACGTGCACGACGACCTGATCACCCGCGCCCGGGCCTGGCTGGCCGAGGACCCCGACCCGGAGACCCGCGCCGAGCTCGCGAAGCTCCTGGAGTCGGGGGACGTCACCGAACTCGCCGCCCGCTTCGCCGGAACGCTCCAGTTCGGCACCGCCGGCCTGCGCGGCGAGCTCGGCGCCGGTCCGATGCGGATGAACAGGTCCGTCGTCATCCGCGCGGCCGCGGGTCTCGCCGCCCATCTGAAGAAGCACGGCCACACCGACGGAGTCGTCGTCATCGGCTACGACGCCCGCCACAAGTCCGCCGACTTCGCCCGGGACACGGCGGCCGTGATGACGGGCGCGGGACTGCGCGCCGCCGTGCTGCCCCGTCCGCTGCCGACCCCCGTCCTCGCCTACGCCATAAGGCACCTCGGCGCGGTCGCCGGGGTCGAGGTCACCGCCAGCCACAACCCGCCCCGCGACAACGGCTACAAGGTCTACCTGGGCGACGGTTCGCAGATCGTCCCGCCCGCCGACGCGCAGATCGCCGCCGAGATCGACGCGGTCGCCTCGCTGGACGACGTCCCCCGCCCCGACGGCGGCTGGGAGACCCTGGACGACTCGGTCCTGGACGCCTATCTGGCCCGCACCGACGCCGTGCTCGCCGAGGGCTCGGCGCGCACCGCCCGCACGGTGTACACGGCGATGCACGGCGTCGGCAAGGACGTCCTGCTCGCCGCGTTCGCCCGCGCCGGCTTCCCGGAGCCGGTCCTGGTCGCCGAACAGGCCGAGCCCGACCCGGACTTCCCGACGGTGGCCTTCCCCAACCCGGAGGAGCCCGGCGCGATGGACCTCGCCTTCGCGCGGGCCCGGGCGACGGACCCGGACCTCGTCGTCGCCAACGACCCGGACGCCGACCGCTGCGCCGTGGCCGTCCCTGACGGCGGCGACTGGCGGATGCTGCGCGGGGACGAGGTCGGCGCCCTGCTCGCCGCCCATCTGGTCCGGCGCGGCGCGCGCGGCACGTTCGCCGAGTCGATCGTCTCCTCCTCCCTCCTCGGCCGGATCGCCGAGAAGGCCGGGCTGCCGTACGAGGAGACCCTCACCGGCTTCAAGTGGATCGCCCGGGTCGAGGGTCTGCGCTACGGCTACGAGGAGGCCCTCGGCTACTGCGTGGACCCGGAGGGCGTGCGCGACAAGGACGGCATCACCGCGGCGCTGCTGATCACGGAGCTGGCCTCCGAGCTGAAGGAGCAGGGCCGTACCCTGCTCGACCTGCTGGACGAGCTGGCCGTGGAGCACGGTCTGCACGCCACCGACCAGCTCTCGTTCCGGGTCGAGGACCTGTCCGTCATCGCCGACGCCATGCGCCGGCTGCGCGAGCGGCCCCCGGCCTCCCTCGCCGGGCTGGCCGTCACCCGGGCCGAGGACCTCACCCGGGGCACGGACCGGCTGCCGCCGACCGACGGTCTGCGCTACACGCTCGAAGGCGCCCGGGTGATCGTGCGGCCGAGCGGCACCGAGCCCAAGCTGAAGTGCTACCTGGAGGTGGTCGTCCCGGTGGCCGGTCTCTCCGCGCTGCCGGCCGCCCGCACGCAGGCGGCCGAGGTCCTCGCCACGATCAAGCGCGACCTGTCGGCGGCGGCCGGGCTCTGAGTCCCGGCGGGCCGTCCCGGGGCGCTCGGCCGAAGCGGCCGCCCACGTGGTCCGCGGTACGCGGGTCCCGCGGGCCGTGGAACACGGCGTGGGTCGGACGGTGTTCCACGATCGCCCCGGGTTTCGGACGGCCCTGCCGATTCGGCGGCGGTCGTGGACATCGGTCCCACGGCATCAGCCCCTCAGGGCGCGAAGCCACCTCAGGGCGCGAAGCCACCTCAGGGCGCGAAGCCACCTCAAGGCACGAACAGCACCGCCGCCACCCCCACCACCCCGATGACCACCCCGAGCGGCCACAACGCCCGCCCGCGCAGCCGTTCGTCCGCCGTCCCCGTCGGCCGCAGCGCGGGGTCCCGCCACATCGCGGTGATCTCGGCGGCCGTCCGCTCGTAGCGGTGCAGCACGCCGAGCCGCCCCTCCAGCCAGGGCCAGCGGAACGCGTCCACGGCCCAGTCGTCGAAGGACGCCCGGGTGCCCACGATCCGCAGCTCGCTCCGGCGGCACCGCACGGTCCGGATGTCGTCCCAGGCCAGCAGCCGCGGACCACGGAAGCCGGCGAGCCACAGCCCGTCGCGGTCGGCGGTGATACGCCAGCACAGCCGGCGCGGCAGCACCCGCGCCGCCAGCAGACTCACGCCCACACCGACGACGTAGTGCCGTATGCCGTGATCGCCCGTGAACCAGGCGGCCCACAGCACCACCGCCGCCATGCTGACCCAGTCCCCCCATCCCGCCCGCCACCGCCGGAGGGCGACGGGAGCCTCGTCCAGGCCCCGTTCCGCGGCCTCCTCGGCGCTCCGCCCCTGGGCCCGGTACCAGCTCTCCCGGGCCGCCCTGCGCCGCGCCTCCCCGGCCCGGCGCCGCAGGTTCCACCCGGTCACCGGCCGCACGGGCCCGCTGCCCGCCTCCACCACCGGCGGCTCACCGGCCTTCTCGGCGGCGGCCAGGACCACGACCTCGGCCCCGTCCCAGGGCACCCCGTAGAGCACGGCCTCCCGCAACGGCCCGACCCGGTCCTCGACCAGCCGGTCCAGCAGCTCCCCGTCGCCCTCCCCGTCCTCGTCCTCCCCGCCTTCGTCCTCGTCGTCCTCGGAGTCGTCGTCGCCCACGCTCCCGGTCGCCACCGTGAACAGGGGCCGCCCGCCCGTCGTGTCGTCGGCGGCGTACACCTCCATGTCGCCGTCCCGGCCCTCGCGCAGCAGCACCCTCAGCACGGGAACGGGCTCCGCGCGCAGGGCGGCGGCCCGCCGACGCCCCACTACGCCGGAGAACAGCACCGTGAGCCCGAGCCCGGCCAGGCACCAGCCGCCCGCCGGGACGCCCTGCCGGTCGGCGCCCTCCGCCCACAGGTACGCGGCGCCGGACACCACCGCCCCGGCCGCCACCGTCGCCGACCCGAACCCGATGAGGAAACGGCCCCGCCGGGACCGCTTGCCCGCCGCCGGCGGCAGCACGGCGGTCGCTCCCCCGGCCGCCACCAGCGCCACCGCCCGCTGCCGACGGCGCGCGGAGAGCCGTAGCACGGCCGTCGTCCATACGGCGGTCAGGGCGGCCACGAGCAGGGACGGGAGCAGCCACGACGGCCCCGGCCAGTCGCCGAGGGCGACGACCGCCACGACGGCGACCGGCGCGCCCACCAGCACCGCCTCGGGCCGCTGGGCCGTCCAGACGAGGTGCAGGGCGAGCAGGACGGCGGCCCATCCGGGCAGCACACCGTTGTGGGCGAGGGCGCCCGCGCCGAACACCGCGAACAGGGGCAGCCACAGGGCCGCCCCCAGCGGGACGCCCAGCGGCACGCCGCGCGGGGGCAGCGTCCGCGTCCAGCGGTCCGCCGGCTCACCGTCCCAGGCCGGGCAGCCCTCGGGGACCGCGGAGGCGGGCAGCCGCAGCACCTCGCCGGTATTCGTCATCATGGTTCCCCAGACTCACGGGCCCCGCGTTCCGCCAACCTGGCCGGGGCCGCGCGCCCGATGATGACGAAGAACCCTGTGCCCTGGAACGAGTGCCGGGTCACAACCCGGCGGCAAAATGGAGCTCACCGGTCCCGGCGGCCCGCGCTCACCCCATCGCCACCAGGATCGCCAGCACCACGGCACCGGCGGCGGCGGGGCCGAGGATCTCCCACGCCCAGCGCACGGTCACCTCGCCCTGCGCGCTCTCCGCGTTCTCGCGCCCTTCCCACAGGTTCCGCAGGTCGTCCATGACCTGGTCGCTCGCGGCCCGCACGGGCCCCTGCCCCGCGGCCGGGGAAGGACCACCGAAGCCACCGAACCCGGTCCGGCCGCCGCGGCCGCTCCGACCGCTCCCCCGCCCGTCGCCGCCGCTCCCGCTCCCCGGCGTGCCCTGCGCCGCCGCCCGGGCCTCCCGCCGCGCCGCCGACTTGCGGGCCCGCAGCGACACCGGCACCGCCCACAGCTGGAACTTGGTCCCCGACTTGGCGACGACCTCGTTGGAGTATCCGGAGCGCAGCGCCGCGACCTGCCCCCAGGGCAGCACGACCACCCGGAAGGGATTGCGCACCCGCAGCCGGTCCTGGCCCGCGTACACGGCGGGCCGCAGGGTGAAGGCGACGACCAGC
Source organism: Streptomyces sp. NPDC005811 (assembly GCF_040630405.1). Taxonomy (NCBI): domain Bacteria; kingdom Bacillati; phylum Actinomycetota; class Actinomycetes; order Kitasatosporales; family Streptomycetaceae; genus Streptomyces; species Streptomyces sp. NPDC005811. The sequence goes on along the minus strand of NZ_JBEXXK010000034.1, from coordinate 94,567 downwards.
GGCACGACCAGGATGAGCAGGGCGAGCGCCAGCCACGGCGTCCGCCCCTCGCCCGCGACGATCGCGTCGATGCCGAGCCAGCCGACGAGGGCCAGCAGCAGGACCCCGCTGCCGATCCCGGCGGACGACCGGTGGACACGGTCGTCGAACTCGGGGTCCGGGGGCTGTGCGGAGGGCTGGTCTTCCGGGGTGGTCATGGCCCGATTCTGCCGCACGCCTCCGGCGGTGCTCCGGGCCGCCGGCCCGCCGTGGGGGTTCCGTCCGTGCGCGGGTGCGGGCCGCCCGGTGGCCGGTCGCGTAGTTCCCCGCGCCCCTTCCAGGTCGGACCGCTCACCCGGTGCCCCGAGGATCCGTCCTCGGGCTATACATCCGCTACGCGCGTAGATATGCTCGTCTGGTGACCATGCCCACCAATGCACCCACCGCAGCCCTCACGGACGTGACCTCGTCCGGCAGCACGCTGCGCCGCTTCCTCCACGGGCTGCCCGGCGTCGACGCGGTCGGCCTGGAGGCGCGCGCCGCCTCGCTCGGCACCCGTTCCATCAAGACGACCGCGAAGGCGTACGCCATCGACCTCGCCATCTCGATGGTCGACCTGACGACGCTGGAAGGCGCGGACACCCCGGGCAAGGTCCGGGCGCTCGGCGCCAAGGCGGTCCGCCCCGACCCGACCGACCGCACCACGCCCACCACCGCCGCGGTCTGCGTCTACCCCGACATGGTGGCCGTCGCCAAGGAGGCCGTCGCCGGCTCCGGCGTGAAGGTCGCCTCGGTGGCCACCGCGTTCCCGGCGGGCCGCGCCGCCCTCCCCGTGAAGCTGGCGGACGTCCGCGACGCGGTCGCGGCGGGCGCCGACGAGATCGACATGGTCATCGACCGGGGCGCGTTCCTCGCGGGCGACTACCTGAAGGTGTACGACGAGATCGTCGCCGTGAGGGAGGCCTCGGGGGCCGCCCGGCTGAAGGTCATCTTCGAGACCGGCGAGCTGTCGACCTACGACAACATCCGCCGCGCCAGCTGGCTCGGCATGCTCGCGGGCGCCGACTTCATCAAGACGTCGACCGGCAAGGTCGCCGTCAACGCCACCCCGGCCAACACGCTCCTGATGCTGGAGGCGGTCCGCGACTTCCGCGCCCAGACCGGCGTCCAGGTCGGCGTGAAGCCCGCCGGCGGCATCCGCACCAGCAAGGACGCGATCAAGTTCCTCGTGCTGGTCAACGAGACCGCGGGCGAGGACTGGCTGGACAACCACTGGTTCCGCTTCGGCGCCTCCTCGCTCCTGAACGATCTGCTCATGCAGCGTCAGAAGCTGGCCACCGGCCGCTACTCCGGCCCCGACTACGTGACGGTGGACTGATCATCATGGCTTCCGTGTTCGAGTACGCACCGGCGCCCGAGTCCCGCTCGGTCGTCGACATCGCCCCCTCCTACGGCCTGTTCATCGACGGCGAGTTCGTGGAGTCGGCCGAAGGCAAGGTCTTCAAGACGGTCTCGCCGTCGTCGGAGGAGGTCCTCTCCGAGATCGCGCAGGCCGGTTCCGAGGACGTCGACCGCGCGGTGAAGGCCGCCCGCAAGGCGTTCGAGAAGTGGTCGGCACTGCCCGGCGCGGAGCGGGCGAAGTACCTGTTCCGCATCGCCCGGATCATCCAGGAGCGCAGCCGTGAGCTGGCCGTCCTGGAGACCCTGGACAACGGCAAGCCGATCAGGGAGACGCGCGACGCCGACCTCCCGCTGGTCGCCGCGCACTTCTTCTACTACGCGGGCTGGGCCGACAAGCTCGGCCACGCGGGCTTCGGCAGCGCCCCCCGCCCGCTGGGCGTGGCCGGCCAGGTCATCCCCTGGAACTTCCCCCTGCTGATGCTGGCGTGGAAGATCGCCCCGGCGCTGGCGACCGGCAACACGGTCGTCCTGAAGCCCGCCGAGACCACCCCGCTCTCCGCCCTGTTCTTCGCGGACATCTGCCGCCAGGCGGGCCTGCCCAGGGGTGTCGTCAACATCCTGCCGGGCTACGGCGACGCGGGCGCCGCGCTCGTCGCGCACCCGGACGTGAACAAGGTGGCCTTCACCGGCTCGACGGCCGTCGGCAAGGAGATCGCGAAGACGGTCGCGGGCACCCGCAAGAAGCTCACCCTGGAACTGGGCGGCAAGGGCGCGAACATCGTCTTCGACGACGCCCCGATCGACCAGGCCGTCGAGGGCATCGTCAACGGCATCTTCTTCAACCAGGGCCAGGTCTGCTGCGCCGGATCCCGGCTGCTCGTCCAGGAGTCGGTCCAGGAGGAGCTGCTGGAGTCCCTGAAGCGCAGGCTCTCCACCCTCCGCCTCGGGGACCCGCTGGACAAGAACACCGACATCGGCGCGATCAACTCCGAGGAGCAGCTCGCCCGGATCACCTCGCTGGTCGAGCGGGGCGAGGCGGAGGGCGCCGAGCGCTGGTCCCCGGCCTGTGACCTCCCGGAGTCGGGCTACTGGTTCGCCCCGACGCTGTTCACCAACGTCACCCAGGCCCACACCGTCGCCCGCGACGAGATCTTCGGCCCGGTGCTGTCGGTCCTCACGTTCCGCACCCCGGACGAGGCCGTCGCCAAGGCGAACAACACGCCGTACGGCCTGTCGGCGGGCATCTGGACGGAGAAGGGCTCCCGCATCCTCGCGGTGGCGAACAAGCTCCGGGCCGGTGTCGTCTGGTCCAACACGTTCAACAAGTTCGACCCGACCTCGCCGTTCGGCGGCTACAAGGAGTCGGGCTTCGGCCGCGAGGGCGGTCGCCACGGCCTGGAGGCGTACCTCGATGTCTGAGCGCACCAACGAGCGTCTGACGGTCTTCAAGACCTACAAGCTGTACGTCGGCGGGAAGTTCCCGCGTTCGGAGAGCGGCCGGGTGTACGAGGTGACGGACTCCAAGGGCAACTGGCTGGCGAACGCACCGCAGTCGTCCCGCAAGGACGCCCGTGACGCGGTGGTCGCCGCCCGCAAGGCCTTCGGCGGCTGGTCCGGCGCCACCGCCTACAACCGCGGCCAGATCCTCTACCGCGTCGCGGAGATGCTGGAGGGCCGCCGCGAGCAGTTCGTGCGCGAGGTGGGCGAGGCCGAGGGCCTCGGCAAGTCCAAGGCGGGCGCCGTCGTGGACGCCACGATCGACCGCTGGGTCTGGTACGCGGGCTGGACCGACAAGATCGCCCAGGTCGTGGGCGGCGGGAACCCGGTCGCGGGCCCGTACTTCAACCTCTCCTCGCCCGAGCCGACGGGCGTGGTCGCGGTCCTGGCCCCGCAGGAGTCGTCCTTCCTGGGCCTGGTCTCGGTGCTGGCCCCGGTGATCGCGACGGGCAACACGGCGGTCGTGATCGCGAGCGAGAAGGCCCCGCTGCCGGCCCTCTCCCTCGGCGAGGTCCTGGCCACCTCCGACGTCCCCGGCGGTGTCGTCAACGTCCTGTCCGGCCGTACGGCGGAGATCGCGGCCCCGCTGGCCGCGCACCAGGACGTCAACGCGATCGACCTCGCGGGCGCGGACGAGGTCCTCGCGAAGGAACTGGAGATCGCGGCGGCGGACAACCTCAAGCGCGTCCTGCGTCCACAGCCTGTGGACGACTGGACGGCGACCCCGGGCACCGACCGCATGACGTCCTTCCTGGAGACGAAGACGGTCTGGCACCCGACGGGTTCCCTGGGCGCAGGAGGCTCGTCCTACTGACCACCGCCCCACTCCGGGGACGCGGGGAACTGCGCAGTTTCTTTGGGGGCGCGGGGAACTGCGCATCTTTGAGGGGCGCGGGGAACTGCGCATCTTTCAGGGGCGCGGGGAACTGCGCATCTTTCAGGGGCGCGGGGAACTGCGCATCTTTCAGGGGCGCGGGGAACTGCGCATCTTTGAAGGGCGCGGGGAACTGCGCGGTCGGCCACCTCGGCGGCGCAGTTCCCCACCGGCCTCAGCCGCCCAGCACCTTCGCCACATCCCCCACCACAGGAATCGCCCCGAGCGACTTCGCCTGCGCGAGAGGCGCGGTCAGCATCTGCGAGGTCAGCGGCCGGAAGTCGGCGACCTGCGTGCCGACGCCGTTGTCGAGGGGGTCCACACCCGTGCCCGCCAGCGGGTTGGGCTTGAGGCCCGTGAACGCCCCGGTGACGTACGGCAGCGTCGTCAGTACCCCCCGCACCCCGGTCTGCGGATCGATGGTGCCGAGCGAGGTCGGGCTGGTCCGCATCACGTCGACGACGGGTTCGCCCGGCGCCGCCGACGCGGCACCGGCGCCCGCGCCCAGCGCCACGGAGGCGGTCGCGAGGGCGGCGAACACGCGCCGGCCGGTGGGGTTCTGGGGAGAGGCGTGTCGGGCCATCGCTGCTGCCACCTTCTGCTGCGCAAGGTAATCGGATCGCCACAAAGGGTAGGCGAGGTGTGACGCGCGCTTCAAAGCCGACCCGCGGGGTCGTACCGGGCCCGAGGGATGCCGCACACTGGTGTCCCGTGAGCTCCCAACCGCCCATACCGACCCGAGTCGTGCTGCTCTGCGGCCCTTCCGGCTCCGGCAAGTCCCTTCTCGCCGCCCGCTCCGGCCTGCCCGTGCTGCGGCTCGACGACTTCTACAAGGAGGGCGACGACCCCACCCTGCCGCTGGTCGCCGGGAGCTCCGACATCGACTGGGACCACCCCGGGTCGTGGGACGCGGACACGGCCGTCGCCGCCATCGTGGAACTGTGCACGTCGGGCCGTACGCACGTACCCGTCTACGACATCTCGCTCAGCGCCCGCACCGGCACGGAGGCGGTCGAGGTGGGGCGGACCCCGCTGTTCATCGCGGAGGGCATCTTCGCCGCCGAGATCGTGGGACGCTGCCGTGAGCTGGGGGTGCTGGCCGACGCGCTGTGTCTGAGCCGGGGCCCGGTGAAGACGTTCCGCCGCCGTTTCCTGCGCGATCTGCGGGAGGGCCGCAAGTCGGTGCCGTTCCTGCTGCGCCGGGGCTGGCGGCTGATGCGGGCGGAGCGCTCCATCGTGGCGCGGCAGACCGCGCTCGGCGCGTACGCCTGCGACCGCGACGAGGCGATGGGCCGGCTGGCGTCGGCGGCGGCGGGCCGCTGCGCGCCCACGGCGCGCACGACGGCCTGACACCGGCCGCCCGCCCTCCGGATCCACTCGAACGAGGGACACCCCGAACCCCGGGACAGACGAAAAGCGGGACTGGATGGACCCCCCGGCCCTCCAGTCCCGCTTCCCCCGTTCCCCCCACGCCACCCCCCAGTGGCGTTTCCCCCGTGCTGCGCGGCACCGCTCTCCCGGCTTCCCCCGTCGGGCCCCCCGGTACCGCTCCCCCGTTTTCCCCCCGTTTCCCCGTTCCCCCGTGCTTCCCCCGTGACCCTCAGGCGACAAGCTCCCCGAAGGCGTCCTCCTCGTCACGGCCGAAGCTGAGGACCTGGTCCTCGCGCAGCCGGCGGAGCGACCGCCAGATGCTGGACTTCACCGTGCCGACACTGATGTCGAGGATCTCCGCGATCTCCGGGTCGGTGCGGCCCTCGTAGTAGCGCAGGACCAGCATCGTCCGCTGGAGTTCGGGCAGCCGGGCCAGCGCCTGCCACAGGACCGCGCGCAGCTCGGTGCCGCGCATCGCGTCCGTGTCGCCGGGCGTCTCCGGCAGCTCCTCGGTCGGGTACTCGTTCAGCTTGCGGCGGCGCCACGCGCTGATGTGCAGGTTCGTCATGGTGCGACGCAGGTATCCGCCGACGGCGGCCTTGTCGCTGATCCGGTCCCACGCCCGGTACGTCGAGAACAGCGCGCTCTGCAGCAGGTCCTCGGCCTCGAAGCGGTCGCCGGTGAGGTGGTAGGCGGTGGCGTACAGGGAGGCGCGGCGCTCCTGGACGTAGGCGGTGAACTCCGCCTCCGTCAGCGAGCGACGCTCCCCCGTGTCCTCCCTGTACGCGGCTCCCCCGTGAGCCTGTTCCCCCGTGTCAACCACCGTCATGAACCCGGTGTGCTGACGCCCGGTGCCGCGAGCGCACCCCCGCCCGCTCACGACACCGGACTTCTCGGCCCCCCGGCCGACGTTCACGTCGTGGAGCCGCGTGACGACTGCGACTGCGGTGGTGCTCTTACCGTGCAGCGTGTTCATCTCGCGCCCCCCGTCGTGGACTTCCGGTGTTTCGTTCTTTGCGGTCTTGCCTGTGACCAAAAGACTGCCGGGGTCACTTCATCGCCGTGTCCGCCGACTGTCACAGACCTGTCACAGGGGTCCGTCATGCCGACACCACAGCACGTTCACAGTCGTCCGGGGTACCCCCTCCGGCTTGGTGCCGCGGCGCCCACCGTGCCACCCTGACCTGGTGATTGCCGGCCTGGTGCTGTTCGACGCCCGCCTCCGCGCTTCGACGCGGACGCGGTAGCGCCGACCACCTCCGTACGACGTCCCGCGCCCCGCCCGCCAGGGCCGGGCGCCGCCGGTGCCTGCCCGCTCCCTCGTCGAAGTGCCCTCCGTGACCCGGCACTTACGATCACGAGGAGCTTCCGGTGTTCCCCACCGAGCCGTCACTCCCGCATGTCCCCGGCCCCGTAGTCCTCGCCGACGAGCGGCTGCGCGCCGCCACCGCACACCGTCTGGCCTGCGAGGGAACCATCCTGCTGTGGCGCGGCGACTTCCCCGGCGCCCGCCGGCTGCTGGCGGCGATGGACCGCCGTGTCCGCACCGCGCCCGTCCCCGCCGACGACCCGGCCGAGGCCTTCCACCTCCAGCGGCGCGCCCGCGCCCACCGCGCCCGCGTCCTGAACAGACTGCTGGTCGAGCTGTCGGACGACCACACCCTCGCCCTGCGCCGCGCCCCGGACGTCCGTGCCGCCTGCCGCGCCGCGTACGGCCCGCCGACCGGGCCCTCGGCCGTCCCGCTGCGCGAACTGCTCGGTGTGATCGGCGCCCACCAGTGGCGGCTGCGGGGCATCGAGGTGCCCGCGCTCGGCGCGCGGATCCATCCGCACTACGGCGTCTTCGCACCGACGCGGCACGAGTACGTCGATCTCGTCGCGCGGGCCCCGCTGCCGGCCTCGGTCCGTCGGCACCCCGGTACGGCCACCGCCTTCGACCTGGGCACCGGCACCGGTGTGCTCGCGGCCGTCCTGGCCCGCCGGGGCGTGGGACGGGTCGTCGGGACGGACGTCAACCCCCGCGCCCTGTCCTGCAACCAGGACAACGCCCGCAGACTGGGCCTGACCGGACGGATCACGACGGCCGCGGGCCTGTGGCCGACAGACCAGGTGCCCCAGACGGCCCTCGCGGCCCCTGCGGCCCCGGCGGGCCAGACCGTCTGGCCGGACCAGGCCGACCGAGCAGACCGGGCGAACCCAGCGGACCCGGCGGCCCCGGCGGGCCAGGCGGGCCAGACCGGCTGGGCGGACCAGGCCGACCGAGCAGACCGGGCGAACCCAGCGGACCCAGCGGACCCAGCGGCCCCGGCGGGCCGGGCGGGCCGGGCGGGCCAGACCGGCTGGGCGGACCAGGCCGACCGAGCAGACCAGGCGAACCCTGCGGACCCTGCGGACCCGGCGGGCCAGGCGGGCCAGGCGGGCCAGGCGGGCCGGACCGGCCGGGCGCACCAGGCCGACCGAGCAGACCGGACGGACCCGGCAGACCGGGCGGGCCGGGACGGGCTGGCGGGACGGGACGGGCTGGCGGGACGGGACGGGCTGGCGGGACGGGACGGGCTGGCGGATCTGGTCGTCTGCAACCCGCCCTGGGTGCCCGGCCGGGCCACCGCGCCGCTGGAACTCGGCGTGTACGACGAGGGCGGGGCGATGCTGCGCGGTTTCCTGACCGGTCTCGTACGGCATCTGCGGCCCGGCGGGGAGGGCTGGCTGATCCTCTCCGACCTCGCCGAACACCTCGGTCTGCGCACCCGCGCCGACCTGCTCGCCCAGCTCGAAACCGCAGGTCTGCGGGTACGCGACCGGCTGGACACGCACCCCCGCCACCGGCGTGCGCGGGACACCTCCGACCCCCTCCACGCCGCCCGCGCCGCGGAATGCATCTCCCTGTGGCGGCTCAGCCCCGACCCACAGGTCGAACGACAGCCCCCTCATGGGCCAGAATGAGCCCGTGCCTTCCCTGTTGCTGATCGAGGACGACGACGCCATCCGTACGGCCCTGGAGCTCTCACTGACGCGCCAGGGGCACCGTGTGGCGACCGCTGCGAGCGGTGAGGACGGTCTGAAGCTGTTGCGCGAGCAGCGGCCGGATCTGATCGTGCTGGATGTCATGCTGCCCGGCATCGACGGGTTCGAGGTGTGCCGGCGCATCCGGCGCACCGACCAGCTGCCGATCATCCTGCTCACCGCGCGCAGCGACGACATCGACGTGGTCGTCGGGCTGGAGTCCGGCGCCGACGACTATGTCGTCAAACCCGTCCAGGGCCGGGTGCTGGACGCCCGGATCCGGGCCGTGCTGCGCCGCGGGGAGCGCGAGTCGAACGACGCGGCGGCCTTCGGCAGCCTGGTCATCGACCGCGCGGCGATGACCGTGACGAAGAACGGCGAGGATCTCCAGCTCACGCCGACCGAGCTGCGGCTGCTCCTGGAGCTGAGCCGGCGGCCGGGGCAGGCGCTGTCCCGGCAGCAGCTGCTGCGGCTGGTGTGGGAGCACGACTACCTCGGTGACTCGCGGCTCGTCGACGCCTGTGTCCAGCGGCTGCGCGCCAAGGTCGAGGACGTGCCCTCGTCCCCGACGCTGATCCGTACCGTCCGCGGGGTCGGCTACCGCCTGGACGTCCCTCAGTGACGGACGAGCAGGAGGCACACCACGGCTGGTCCGCGGTGCGCAAGGGTCATCTGTCACGGCTGCGGTTCACCAGTCTGCGTCTCCGGCTCGTCGTCGTCTTCGGGGCGGTCGCGCTGACCGCCGCCGTGTCCGCGTCCGGCATCGCGTACTGGCTCAACCGCGAGGCCGTCCTCACCCGTACCCAGGGCGCGGTGCTGCGGGACTTCGAGCAGGAGATGCAGAACCGGGCGGGCTCGTTGCCCGAGCACCCGACCCAGGACGAGTTGCAGCACACCGCCGGGCAGATGGCCAACAGCAGCCAGCGGTTCAGCGTGCTGCTGGTCGGCGAGGACGCGGACGGCCGGACGGTGTACGGCAACTCCGGCGGGCTGAGCGGCTTCTCGCTGGACGACGTGCCGAAGTCGCTGCGGACGGCGGTGAACAAGAAGCAGGACGTCACCGGCGGCAACAAGTCGCCGTACCACCTGTACTGGCAGCGGGTCGTGGAACACGGCAAGCCGTATCTGGTGGCCGGTACGAAGGTGATCGGCGGCGGGCCGACCGGGTACATGCGCAAGTCGCTGGAGCCCGAGGCGAAGGACCTCAACTCGCTGGCCTGGTCGCTGGGGATCGCCACCGCCCTCGCGCTGATCGGCGCCGCGCTGCTCGCGCAGGCCGCCGCCACGACCGTGCTGAAGCCGGTGCACCGGCTGGGGGTCGCCGCGCGGCGACTCGGCGAGGGGCGTCTGGACACCCGGCTGCGGGTGTCGGGGACGGACGAACTCGCCGATCTGTCCCGGACGTTCAACCGGACGGCGGAGGCCCTGGAGAAGCGGGTCGACGACATGGCCGCGCGGGACGAGGCGTCCCGGCGGTTCGTCGCCGACATGTCGCACGAGCTGCGCACCCCGCTGACCGCCATCACCGCCGTCACGGAGGTGCTGGAGGAGGAGCTGGACGCCGAGTCGGGCAGCATCGACCCGATGATCGAGCCAGCCGTACGGCTGGTGGTCAGCGAGACGCGGCGGCTCAACGACCTCGTCGAGAACCTGATGGAGGTCACCCGCTTCGACGCCGGTACGGCGCGGCTGGTCGTGGACACCGTCGACGTCGCCGACCAGATCACCTTCTGCATCGACGCGCGCGCGTGGCTGGACGCGGTCGACCTGGACGCCGAGCGCGGCATCCACGCGCGGCTGGACCCGCGCCGGCTGGACGTGATCCTCGCCAACCTGATCGGCAACGCGCTCAAGCACGGCGGTTCCCCGGTGCGGGTGTCGGTGCGCGAGTCGGCCGAGGACGTCGTCATCGCCGTACGCGATCACGGGCCGGGCATCCCCGAGGAGGTGCTGCCGCACGTCTTCGACCGGTTCTACAAGGCGAGCGCCTCGCGGCCGCGCTCCGACGGCAGCGGGCTCGGTCTGTCGATCGCCCTGGAGAACGCCCACATCCACGGCGGCGAGATCACCGCCGCCAACTCCCCCGAGGGCGGCGCGGTGTTCACGCTGCGGCTGCCGAGGGACGCGTCGGAGCTGGTGGAACCGGGCGAGCAGGGGGCACAGGGCGCGAAGGCCGGGAAGGACAACAAGGGGGACGCCTGATGAACGTACGCCGTCTGCTCGCGCTGCCCCTGCTCGCCGGTCTGCTCACCGGCTGCGGGATCCGGGCCACCGAGGTGCCGACCGACTTCGGGGCCGCGCCGTCCCGGGTGCGCTGCTCGCTCAGCGATCCGGACGTGACGGCGCAGTCCGCGCGCGTGGGGGTGCCGGTACAGGTGTTCCTGCTGTGCGGCTCGTCGCTGGTGGCCGTCGACCGCTCGGTACGGGTCACCGACGGGGCGGCGGACTCCGAGCGGCGGGCGCTGGTGGCCCAGGGCCTGCTCGACCAGCTCGCCGAGTCGCCGTCGGCCGCCGAGAAGGAGGCCGGGTACACCACCGACGTGCGCGGGGGGATGACGGTCGGCGGGCCGGGCGCGAAGGATCCCGACGACGCGCTCCGGCTGAGCGTGCCGCCGGACACCCTCACCTCGTACGCGCTCGCCCAGCTGGTGTGCACCTTCTCCGACTCGGCCGCGGCCGAGGGCGACGGCTCGGTCGTCCTGGGCGGCCCCGGTTCCGACCCGCTGCGCCGCTACGAGTGCACGGACGAGGTCCGATCCCGGCCCGGCAGCACCGAGCCGCCGTCGTCGGCGGTCACCGGGAGCTGAGCCCGCCGATCCTCCTCTTCGCCTCTTCGCCGCCGGTGTGGCGGACGCCTCACGGGCGGCTCCGCAAGCGGTGTCGCCGCAGGTCACCGTCGGGTGGTGGGTGTGCGGCCGGGGGTGGGCAGCAAGGGCTTGCGGGAGTGTCGGGCGGGGAGCCGGAACCGATCGTGGCGGGGGGTGCGTCTAGGGGGTCGTGCAGCGTCAAGGCTCCATCGGCGGCAGCGCCGCGTTCCGTCTCCGTGCGACCGGGGTTGTCCTCCTGGCCGCACACCTCGTGTTCGTGGCCTGGGTCACGCTGCGCCCGCGGGACGTGCCCTGGGTGCTGCCGACCAATCTGCATCCGTTCGCCGGGATCCGCGCCGACCTGAGACTGGGCTGGCCCGAGGCGGCCCGGCGGATCGGCGGCGGGCTGGGGCTGCTGGCCCCGCTGGGTGTCCTGCTGCCGCTGGTGCACGGCCGGCTCCGGGTCTCGCCGCTCGCCTCCCTGATCCGTACGGTCGCGGCGGGGGCCCTGTTGTCGCTGGCGATCGAGCTGCTCCAGACCGGGGTGCCCGGTCAGGTCGTGGACGTGGACTCGCTGCTGCTGAACACCGTGGGGGTGGCGCTCGCGCATGCCGCGGTGGTGCCGGCGGCCCGGGTGTGGCTGCGCCGCAGAGGGGCGCGCCGGACGCCTGCGGCGGCCCTGCAGGAGGACGCGGCTCAGGGTCGGACCCCGAGGATTCCCAGGGTCGGCATCGCCCCGTAGGAGAAGGAATCTCGGGGTCGGGATGGCTCCGGAGAGTGACGCTTCGCGCTCTTCGGCTCCGTAGCGTGGAAGGCAGATGGGACGGCCGCAGGGGCCGCCTCCCTCCGACGCTCACGAAGGAGCCCAGATGTCCAGCCTCGCCCGCCCCACCAACGGCCGCATGATCGGCGGAGTGTGCGCCGCGCTGGCCCGCCGCTTCGGCACCTCCGCGACCACCATGCGCGTGATCTTCCTGCTCTCCTGTCTGCTGCCGGGCCCGCAGTTCCTGCTCTACATAGCCCTCTGGATCATGTTCCCGTCGGAGGACAAGGCGCGCACGGCCTGGTGACCCGGATCCATCCGCTGATCCATCCGCGGATCCATCCGCTGCTCCACCCCCGGGTCACCGGGAGAACGCCGTCGGGGCGCGCCCGTGATGCACGGGTGCGCCCCGACGGTGTCACGTCGTAGCGGGGTTCAGCCGATCGGCAGCCCGTTCACCGGCAGCCCGTGGGTGGGCAGGCCCTGGACCGGAAGACCGCCGAGCAGCCCGGCGACCGGCTTGGTCGGGCCGTGGGCGAGCGCCTGCTCGACGGCCGGCTGCACGGCGGAGAGGCCCGCGGCGAGCGCCGGCTGGGCCTGTGAGAGCTGGGCCTGCTCCAGGGCCTTGCCGGCACCCGGCAGCGCCTTGGTGACGTTCGTGACGTTCTCCAAGGGCAGCGAGCCGGTGACCGTCTCCAGCGCCTGAGAGGCGTCGGGGACGGCCGGGGCGGCGTGGGCGGCGCCCGCGCCGACGGCGGCGATGGCGGCACCGAGGGCGGCGACGCCGAGGGTCTTGGCAGCAGACTGCTTCATGAAAATGCGTCCTCGAATGGGATACGGGGAACCGATCGGTCCACGACCGTAAACACGGAAAGGGGGAGGCCGCAAACATCGAAATGCGGACGGGTTGTGAACGTGCGCCCGCATTCCGCACCCGGGGAAACCGTGCGGTCAGTCCTCCGTGGGCAAGGAACCGCTGGTGGAGGCCGTCTGCTGGAACAGCCATTCGGACTTCAGCTCGGCATAGCCGGGCTTGATCACGTCATTGATCATGGCGAGACGTTCATCGAAAGGAATGAATGCTGACTTCATAGCATTGACCGAGAACCATTGCAGATCGTCGAGCGTGTAACCGAATGCGTCGACAAGGTGCTCGAATTCCCGGCTCATGCTGGTGCCGGACATCAGCCGGTTGTCGGTGTTGACCGTGGCCCGGAAGTGCAGCCGCCGCAGCAGACCGATGGGGTGCTCGGCGTAGGAGGCGGCCGCACCGGTCTGGAGGTTGGAGCTGGGGCACATCTCCAGCGGAATGCGCTTGTCGCGGACGTAGGAGGCGAGCCGGCCGAGCTTCACGCTTCCGTCGGCGGCGACCTCGATGTCGTCGATGATGCGGACGCCGTGCCCGAGCCGGTCGGCGCCGCACCACTGGAGGGCCTGCCAGATGGAGGGCAGCCCGAAGGCCTCGCCGGCGTGGATCGTGAAGTGGTTGTTCTCCCGCTTCAGATACTCGAAGGCGTCGAGGTGGCGGGTGGGCGGGAAGCCGGCCTCGGCGCCCGCGATGTCGAAGCCGACGACACCGAGATCCCGGTGGCGGTTGGCGAGTTCGGCGATCTCCAGGGCGCGGGCGGCGTGCCGCATCGCGGTGAGCAGGGCGCCGACGCGGATGCGGTGACCGTTGCGGCGGGCCGTCCGCTCACCCTCCCGGAAACCCTCGGTGACGGCCTCGACGACCTCCTCGAGGCTCAGTCCGGCCTCCAGGTGCTGCTCGGGGGCGTAGCGCACCTCGGCGTAGACGACACCGTCCTCGGCGAGGTCCTCGGCGCACTCCCGGGCGACCCTCACCAGGGCGTCGCGGGTCTGCATCACGCCGACGGTGTGCGAGAAGGTCTCCAAGTACCGTTCCAGGGAACCGGAGTCGGCGGCCTCGCGGAACCAGAGGCCGAGCTTGTCGGGGTCGCTCTCGGGGAGTTGGGCGTACCCGGCCTCCCGGGCGAGGTCGACGATCGTGCCGGGGCGCAGCCCGCCGTCGAGGTGGTCGTGCAGCAGAACCTTGGGCGCCCGCCGGATCTGGTCCGGGTTGGGAGTGATGCCCGCCTGGATGCTCTGGCTCGTCATTTCCGCACTCTAACTCCTACGCGCGTAGATCGCTCGTGGCACCCCGCCGCCGATACGCAATGGTGACCGCACGTACGGGTGGAGTACACCACTGCTTCTGACACTGTTCTGTCATGGCACAGCAACTGACGCCGGCTCGGACGGCCAGGCTGGGGAAGGCACTCGGACCGGAGCCGACGGCGGTGAGCGGGGTGGTGCTGCTGCTCCCGGGCGGTGAGGAGGTGTCCGAGCGCAGACCGTCCCCGATGTGGGCGGCCGCCTCCGTGCGCGGCCTCGGGCGAAGACTCACGCGGGCCGGCCGGGAGGAAGGGCTGGTCACCCATGTCGTGCACTACCGCTACCGCGGCTGGAACGGCAGCGCGGCGCATCTCGCCGCGGACGCCACCTGGGCGGCCGACGAGGTCGTACGGCGGTACGGGGACGTCCCGGTGTGCCTCGCCGGGATCGGGATGGGCGGCCGGGCCGCGCTCCGGGCCGGCGGACACGAGGCCGTCAACTCCGTGCTGGCCCTCGCCCCTTGGCTGCCGCAGGAGGACGTGGCGGCGCCACCCGAACCGGTGAAGCAGTTGGTGGGGCGGCGGGTGATGGTCGTGCACGGGACGCATGACGACCGCAGCGACCCGGAGCTGTCGTTCCGGCTGGCGGCGCGGGCGAAGAAGGCGAATCGGGATGTGTGCCGGTTCGAGGTGCACGCGGACGGGCACGGGTTGCATCAGTACCGGGACGAAGTGCTGGCGTTGGCCGAGGACTTCGTGATGGGGGTGCTGTTCGGGAAGGGGTTTTCGCGGCCGGTGGAGGACGCGTTGGCGGCTCCGCCGCCGTTGGGGTTGCGGATGCCGTTGGCCGCGGGGTTCGGGAAGTCGTTGCGGAGGTAGGTCGGGCCGGGTTTCGGGTGCGGGTGCGTTGTGGCTGGTCGCGCAGTTCCCCGCGCCCCTGAGGGGGCGCTGCCCCCCTCAGGTCGGGAGCAGGTTGCCCCTTCTCGACAGCAGGAACTTCTTGAAAGCCGCCACCGGGGGTGTGTCCGGGTGGCCGTCCAGCCAGGCCACGCCGATCTCGCGGACCGCGCGGGGGGCCGTGACCGTCAGTTCGACCACGCCCGGGCGGGCCACCGCCGGGGGTGGCAGGAGGGCCACGCCCAGGCCCGCGGCCACCAGGCCCCGGAGGGTTTCCGCCTCCTCGCCCTCGAAGGCGATGCGGGGTTTGAAGCCGGCCTCCTTGCAGAGGTCGTCGGTGATGCGGCGCATGCCGTAGTTGGGTTCGAGGGTGACGAAGGTTTCCTCGGCCGCCTCGGCGAGGCGGATGCGCCGGCGGGCGGCCAGGCGGTGGTCGGCGGGGACGACCAGGCGGAGCTTCTGTTCGTCGAGGCGGCGGGCGACCAGGTCGGGGGCGTCCGGGACCGGGGAGGTCAGGCAGAGGTCGAGTTCGCCGGCCCGGAGGCGTTCGAGCATCGCCTCGCCGTAGTTCTGGACGAGGCTGAAGCGGACCCGGGGGTGGTCGGCGCGGAAGGCGTGGATCAGGCCGGGGACGGTCTCGGCGCCCATGGTGTGCAGGAAACCGAAGGCGACCTTGCCGGTGGCGGCGTCGGCGTCGGCGCGGACCTCCTCGGCGGCCTTCTCGATCTCCGCGAGGGCGCGTTCGACCGAGGCGAGGAAGGTGCGGCCGGCCGGGGTGAGGGAGACCGTGCGGCCGCGGCGGGCGAAGAGGTCGACGCCCAGGTCCTCTTCCAGGCGGACCATCGCCCGGGACAGGGTCGACTGCGGCACCCCCATCTCCTGCGCGGCCCGCGTGACGTGCTCGGTACGGGCGACCCCGGCGAAGTGGGCGAGCCGGGGCGCCAGCAGCCGCGACATGTCAGTCATGTCTTCTGTGTCACCGGACGGTGACAGTTGAGCCTGTGACCTCTGCTGATGCACCATGGGAACGATTATGACGAGTCCGTGCATTGGACGGATGAACAGCGGCGTACGTAGTTTCGAGGCATGTCTCCCGCCAGTACCGGGGCGTCCACCGTCGTGGGCGCCGCCTCCTCCGTCCCCGTCGTCGACGACTCCCGTATGGCCCCCGGCGGCCCCGGCTACCGCCGGATGAGCTTCGCGCTCTTCCTCGCCGGCGTGGCGACCTTCGCCCTGCTGTACTCCACACAGGCGCTGCTCCCGCTGATCTCCGGCGACTTCGGGGTGGCGGCGAGCGAGGCGAGCTGGACCGTGGCGGCGGCGACCGGCGGGCTGGCGCTGTTCGTGCTGCCGATGAGCGCCCTCTCCGAGCGCTACGGCCGCCGTACGGTGATGACGGCCTCGCTGGCGGTCGCGGTGACCGTGGGACTGGTGGTCCCCTTCGCGCCGTCCCTGGGCGCGCTGGTGGTGCTGCGGGCGGTGCAGGGCGCGGCGCTGGCCGGTCTTCCGGCGTCGGCGACCGCGTATCTGGCCGAGGAGGTGCGGCCGAGGGCCCTGGTCACGGCGATCGGACTGTTCGTCGCGGGCAACAGCGTCGGCGGGATGAGCGGCCGGGTCATCACCGGCTGGGTCGCGCAGGAGTGGGGCTGGCGGGTCGCCGTCGGGGTGATCGGTGTGCTGGCCGTGGGCTGCGCGATCGCGTTCCGGCTGCTGCTGCCGGCGCCGCGGCACTTCACGGCGGGCTCGCTGCGGCCCCGCGTCCTGGTCCGCACGGTCCGCGAGCACCTGGCGAACCCGCTGCTGTGCCGGCTGTACGCGATCGGCGCGCTGTTCATGACCGTCTTCGGCGGGGTGTACACGGTCGTCGGCTACCGGCTGACCGAGGCACCCTTCTCGCTCCCGCAGGGCATCGTCGGCTCGATCTTCCTGGTGTACCTGGTCGGTACCGTGTCGGCGTCGACGGCGGGCCGGCTGGTGGGCCGGCTCGGACGGCGCGGGGCCCTGTACCTGGCGGCCGGGACGACCGCGACGGGGCTGCTGCTGTCGCTGGCGGACTCGCTGCCGATGGTGCTGCTCGGCCTGGTCCTGATCACCGCGGGCTTCTTCGCGGGGCACGCGGTGGCGTCCTCGGCGGTCAGCAAGACGGCGACGACCGGTCGCGCCCAGGCCTCCGCCCTCTACCAGTCGGCGTACTACATCGGCTCCAGCACCGGCTCCACGGTCGGCGCGATCGCCTTCCACTCCGGCGGCTGGGCCGGCACGGTCGGCGTGGGCGTCCTGGCGGTCCTCGGGGTCGTGACGATCACGGTCCTCGGGACCCGGGCGGCGCGGGTGGCCGCCCGGCGGTCGCCCGTGCCCGCCCACTGAGGCCGCCGGTACAGACGTACGACGTTCCCCCTGGTCAGGGCCTGTTGTCAGTGGTCGCGCCTAGCGTGCACAGCCACTGGCACTGGTCCGAGCAGGGGGTTCGTTCATGGTGGGGTTCCGGGTCGACCGGGGGGATCTCGTCGAGGCCGTGGGGTGGGCGGCCCGGGCGCTGCCCGCGCGGACCCCGGTGCCGGTGCTGGGCGGGCTGCTGCTGGAGGCGGGCGACGGGCGGCTGAGCGTGTCCGGGTCCGACCTGGAGACGGCGGCGCGGATCGAGACGGACGCCGAGGTGGTGCGGGGCGGGCCGGTGCTGGTCCTGGGGCGGCGGCTGCTGGACATCTGCAAGGTGCTGCCCGACGGGCCGGTGCGCTGCGCGCTGGAAGGGACGCGGTTCACGGTCGAGGCGGGCGGGACGAGCTTCGGGCTGTCGACCCTGCCGCGCGAGGAGTACCCGGCCCCGCCGGTGCCGCCGGGGGTGTACGGCAGCGTGGACGCGGCCGCGTTCGCCGCCGCCGTCGGACAGGTCGCGGTGGCGGCGGGCCGCGACGACACGCTCCCCTCGCTGACCGGCCTGCAACTGCGTCTGGACGGGGACGAGATGACCCTGTCCGCCTCCGACCGCTACCGGTACGCCGTACGGCGGCTGGAATGGAAGGCGGAGGCGGAGGCCGCCGCCGGGGGTGTGGTGGAGGCGCTGGTGCCCGCCCGGCGGGTGCTGGAGGTGGCGCGCTCGCTGGCGCGGTGCGGGGCGGTGCGGGTCGGGCTCGACGCGGACGACGGGGCTGCGGGCGGCCGGGGCGGCGGGTCGATCGGGTTCGAGGGCGGGCGGATGCGGACCGTCCTGCGGCGGCTGGACGGGCGGCTGCCGGGCTACGGGAAGCTGTTCGACATGACGGGCGCGGCGGTCGCCGAGGTGGAGTGCGGGGCGCTCGCGGAGGCCGTACGGAGGGTCGCGGTGGTGGCGGAGGCGAACGGTCCGGTGCGGCTGGAGTTCGCGCGGGATTCGGTGCTGCTGCGGGCCGGGTACGGCGACGACGTGGCCGCGCAGCGGCTGCCCGCCGCGCTGACCGGCGCCGAGGAGGTGGCGGTCGCCTTCAACCCGGCGTTCCTGCTGGACGCGCTGACCTCCTTCGGGGCGACGCCGCTGCGGCTGGAGCTGCTGGGGACCGGGCAGCGGGCGCTGCTGGGCGCGGCGGACGCGCCCGGTGTCCACCGGCATCTGCTGATGTCCGTGAAGCAGCTGTCCTGACCTGCGCGTTCGTCGACTCGGCGGGCCATTGTCAGTGGGCTGGGGTAGCTTCCGAAGTGCTGGGGCGCACAGGAGCGCGACAGGACGGCCACAGGGGTGGGTGGACGAGGATGAGTGACGGGACGGCGGGCGCCGCGACGGTCGAGGATCTCGATGTCCGGCTGGAGCGGCACCGGGTGGAGCTGACCGGCTACTGCTATCGCATGCTCGGTTCCTCCTTCGAGGCCGAGGACGCGGTGCAGGACACGCTGGTGCGGGCCTGGCGGAGCTACGACCGGTTCGAGGGCCGCTCCAGTCTGCGCTCGTGGCTGTACCGGATCGCGACGAACGTCTGTCTGGACATGCTGACGGCAGGCAGCAAGCGGGCCCGGCCGATGGACCTCTCGGAGTCGACGCCGCTGGCCCAGGCGGCGCTCTCGCCCCGTCCCGACCACACCTGGCTGGAGCCGGTGCCGGACGCGCGGGTGCTGCCCGCGGTGGAGGACCCTGCGGAGGCGGCGGTGGCCAAGGAGTCGGTGCGGCTGGCCTTCATGGCGGCGCTCCAGCAGCTGCCGCCCAAGCAGCGGGCGGTGCTGATCCTGCGCGAGGTGCTGGCCTGGCGGGCGAGTGAGGTCGCCGAGCTGCTGGACACCTCGGTCGCCTCGGTCAACAGCGCGTTGCAGCGGGCGCGGGCCACGCTGGCCGAGCGGGCCGAGGCGGGGGCGGAGGCGGCGGTGTCGGACCCGCTGGACGAGGAGCAGCAGAAGCTGCTGGAGCGCTATGTGGCGGCCTTCGAGGGCTACGACATGACCGCGCTGACGGCGTTGCTGCACGAGGACGCCATCATGACGATGCCGCCGTTCGACCTGTGGCTGACGGGCCACGACGACATCACGGGCTTCATGACGACGATCGGCTCGGGCTGCGAGGGCTCGCGGCTGCTGCCGGTCCGGGTGAACGGGCTGCCGGGCTTCGCCCAGTACAAGCCGGACCCGGAGAAGGGCGGCTTCAGCCCTTGGGCGATCCAGGTCCTGGAGATCTCAGACGGCCGCCTCACCGGGTTCCACTTCTACCTCGACACCCAGCGGTGGTTCCCGCTCTTCGGCCTCCCCCTCCACCTCGACGGGGAGTCCGACGAGGTGGAGCAGGGCGCGTAGGGCGGGGTCGGGGGCGCGCAGCCGTATCAGCCCGCCGGCCCGGCGGGCGGCGAGCTGGAGCCGGGCCAGCAGCTCGACGGCGGCCAGCCCCGGCGGCCCGAGCGCGCTCACGTCACAGACGACGACCCCGCCGTCCCCGGCCGCCAGCAGGGCCCGTACAGCATCGGCGAGCCCTGCCACCCGCTCGGGGGTGACAGGGCCGGTCAGGGCGAGCACGGGCGGTGTCTTGGGGTCCACGTGCGGTAGACCCCGAGGCGGGGCTCAACTCATCGGGCGATGAGCGAACCACAGGTCAGGCGATGCGCTCCAGGACGACCGGGGACGGGGTGAACGGCGTGCCGGGGGCGGCGATGTCGTAGGAGCCGGGAATCGACTGGAGGGCGTAGTCGAAGCGTTCGGGGGTGTCGGTGTGCAGGGTCAGCAGGGGCTGGCCCGCGGTGACGGTGTCGCCGGGGCGGGCGTGCAGCTCGACGCCGGCGCCGGCCTGCACCGGGTCCTCCTTGCGGGCGCGGCCCGCGCCCAGGCGCCAGGCGGCGATGCCGATGTCGTAGGCGTCGAGGCGGGTGAGGACGCCGGAGGAGGGGGCGGTGACGACGTGCTGTTCGCGGGCGACCGGCAGGGCTGCGTCCGGGTCGCCGCCCTGGGCCGCGATCATGCGGCGCCAGACGTCCATCGCCGAGCCGTCCGCGAGCGCCTTCGCCGGGTCCGCGTCCTTCACGCCCGCCGCGTCGAGCATCTCCCGGGCGAGGGCGATCGTCAGCTCGACGACGTCCGCCGGGCCGCCGCCCGCGAGGACCTCGATCGACTCGCGGACCTCCAGGGCGTTGCCGGCCGTGAGGCCGAGCGGGGTGCTCATGTCGGTGAGGAGGGCGACCGTCTTCACGCCGTGGTCGGTGCCGAGGCCGACCATCGTGGAGGCCAGCTCACGGGCGTCCTCGATCGTCTTCATGAAGGCGCCGGTGCCGACCTTCACGTCGAGGACGAGGGAGCCGGTGCCCTCGGCGATCTTCTTGGACATGATCGAGGAGGCGATCAGCGGGATCGCCTCCACGGTGCCGGTGACGTCACGCAGGGCGTAGAGCTTCTTGTCGGCGGGGGCGAGGCCGTCGCCGGCCGCGCAGATCACCGCGCCGGTGGTGTCGAGGACGGAGAGCATCTCCTCGTTCGACAGCAGCGCGCGCCAGCCGGGGATGGACTCCAGCTTGTCCAGGGTGCCGCCGGTGTGGCCGAGGCCGCGGCCGGAGAGCTGCGGGACGGCGGCGCCGCAGGCCGCGACGAGGGGGGCCAGCGGGAGGGTGATCTTGTCGCCGACGCCGCCGGTGGAGTGCTTGTCGGCGGTGGGGCGGGACAGGGACGAGAAGTCCATGCGCTCGCCGGAGGCGATCATCGCGGCGGTCCAGCGGGCGATCTCACGGCGGTTCATGCCGTTGAGCAGGATGGCCATCGCGAGCGACGACATCTGCTCGTCGGCGACCTCGCCGCGGGTGTACGCGTCGATGACCCAGTCGATCTGCTCGTCGCTGAGTTCGCCGCGGTCCCGCTTGGTGCGGATGACGGAGATGGCGTCCATGGCCATGGCGTGCGTTCCTTCCGAGGGTCCAGAAAGTGTGCGGCCCCCCTGAGAGCCTGCGGTGCCAGCGTTTTCAGAGGGGCCGTACGGAGGTGCTTGCTTACTTGGTGAGGTGGTCCGGGCCGAAGGCCTGCGGGAGCATCTCGGCGAGGGGCAGGATGCCGGCCGGGGTCTCCAGCAGGAGGTCGGCGCCGCCGAACTCGTACAGCAGCTGGCGGCAGCGGCCGCACGGGACGAGGATCTCGCCCTTGCCGTCCACGCAGGTGAAGTGCGTGAGCCGGCCGCCGCCGGTGTTCTGCAGCTCGGAGACCAGCCCGCACTCGGCGCACAGGCCGATCCCGTAGGAGGCGTTCTCGACGTTGCAGCCGGAGACGATCCGGCCGTCGTCGACGAGGGCCGCCACACCGACCGGGTAGCCGGAGTACGGGGCGTACGCCCGGGACATGGCGTCCCGGGCCACCGAACGCAGCTTCTCCCAGTCGACGGGGGTCACTTGCCCTGCCCCTTCCGGTACGGCAGTCCGTCCGCCTTCGGCATGCGCAGGCGCTGGGCCGACAGCGAGAGGACCAGCAGGGTGACGACGTACGGGGTGGCGGTGACGACCTGGTTGGGGACGTCGTCGGTGCTGACGTACCAGACGAACATCAGGGCCGAGACCGCGGCGGTGATCGCTGCCGGGACGTACTTCTTCTGCCAGCCCAGGTAGGCGAAGCCGACGACCAGCAGGATCGCGATCAGCAGGATCAGCGCGTGGACGTTGGTCGCGCCGCCGCGCAGGTTGAGGCTGTCGGTGTAGCCGAACAGCCCGGCGCCGAGGGCGAGGCCGCCCGGCATCCAGTTGCCGAAGATCATCGCGGCGAGACCGATGTAGCCGCGGCCGGCGGTCTGGCCGTCGAGGTACACGTTCGACGCGACGATCGACAGGAAGGCGCCGCCGAGGCCGGCGAAGCCGCCGGAGATGATCACGGCGATGTACTTGTACTTGTAGACGTTGACGCCGAGGGACTCGGCGGCGACCGGGTTCTCGCCGCAGGAGCGGAGCCTGAGGCCGAAGGAGGTGCGCCACAGCACGTACCAGGTGGCCGGGACGAGGGCGACGGCGACGACGGTGAGCGGCGAGAGGTTGGTGATCAGACCGCCGCCCAGGCCGGCGAGGTCGGAGATCAGGAACCAGTGCTTGTCGTTGAGGGTCTCCAGCCAGCTGGAGAGGCCCGGGATGTCGAAGGTGCCGAGCGAGTCGATCGGCGGGGACTGCTTGGAGGAGCCCTGCGGGGCGTTCTCGAAGGTGAACTTCGACAGGTAGCGGGTGACGCCGAGGGCCAGGATGTTCAGGGCCACACCGGAGACGATGTGGTTGACCTTGAAGGTGACGGTGGCGATGGCGTGCAGGACGGCGCCGAGCGCGCCGCCGAGGATGCCGAAGACGACACCCGTCCACGGGCCCCACTGGTAGCCGGCCCAGGCGCCGAACCAGGTGCCGAGGATCATCATGCCCTCGAGGCCGATGTTGACGACGCCCGCCCGCTCGGCCCACAGGCCGCCGAGGCCGGCGAGGCCGATCGGGACGGCGGCGCGCAGGGCGGTGGACATCTGGCCGGTGGACGTGATGCCGTCCGCGCCGGTGATCAGGCGGACGACCGAGGTCAGGATCAGGACGCCCGCGATGACCAGCAGGAGGACGGGCAGCGACATCCGGCGGCCGCCCTTGCCGGGCTGCCCGGACTTCGGCTTCGCGATGGTCGCGGTGCTCATCAGACCGCCACCTCCTTCTTGGTGTTCGCGGCGGCGGCGAGTTCCTCACCGACGCGCTTCTGCTGGCGGCGCAGACCCCAGGTGCGGACGACCTCGTAGGAGATGACGACCGCGAAGACGATCAGGCCCTGCATGATCATCGCGATTTCCTTCTCGTACGGCTCGGGAGTCGCGTAGTCGAGGGCGGGCGACGCCTTGTCGAGGAAGGCCCACAGAAGGGCGGCGAGGGCGATGCCGCCGGGGTTGTTGCGGCCGAGCAGGGCGATGCCGATGGCGGTGAAGCCGACGCCGGTCGGGAAGCTCAGGCTGTAGGTGTGGGCGTCGCCGAGCAGCAGCGGCAGACCGGCGAGGCCGGAGACCGCGCCGGAGACGATCATCACGGTGAGGATCATGCGCTTGGCGTCGACGCCGGAGGCGGCGGCGGCCGACTCGGACTCGCCGGTGGCGCGCAGGTCGAAGCCGAAGCGGGTGCGGTTGAGGACCAGCCAGTAGACGATGCCGAGGGCGACGGCGAGGAAGACCAGGCCGTAGATCTCGCCGACGTCGGCGCCCAGGTTGATGCCGGGTACCCAGCCGGACTCCTTCATGATGCCGGTGGTCTTGTTGTCGCCGACGAGCTGGCCGAAGACGTCCGGCAGGGTGAGGTAGGCGATGAGGCTGGTGGCGATCGCGTTGAGCATGATCGTCGCGACGACCTCGCTGACGCCCCGGGTGACCTTCAGGACGCCCGCGACACCGGCCCAGATGCCACCGGTGAGGGCGGCGACCAGCAGCAGCAGCGGGACCTGGAGGAAGGCCGGCAGGTCCATGTGGGCGCCGACCACGGCGGTCATCATCGCGGCGAGGCGGTACTGGCCGTCGACGCCGATGTTGAACAGGTTCATACGGAAGCCGAGGGCGACCGCGAGGGCGGCGATGTAGTACAGCGACGCCTGGTTGATGATCAGGACCTGGACGTCGGAGTAGCCGATCTGCTCCAGCATGAGCGTGTACGGCTCGATCGGGCTCTTGCCCGAGGCGATCAGCACGACCGAGGTCAGCAGGATCGCCGCGACGAGCGCCATGACCGGGCCGGCCACGGCGAGGAGCACGCGCTCCTTGTCGAACTTCTTCATCGGGCCTCGTCCTCCGGGGCGCTCGCTTCCTCGACGTGCTCAAGGTGTCCGGTGGCGGCACCCGTCATGGCCGAGCCCAGTTCCTCCGGGGTGATGGTGGCGGGGTCGGCGTCCGCGACCAGCCTGCCGTTGTAGATCACGCGCAGGGTGTCCGACAGGCCGATCAGCTCGTCCAGGTCGGCGGAGATCAGCAGCACGGCCAGGCCCTCGCGGCGGGCCTCGCGGATGCGGTCCCAGATCTGGGCCTGTGCGCCGACGTCCACACCGCGGGTGGGGTGGGCGGCGATCAGGAACTTCGGGTTGTGGCTCATCTCGCGGCCGACGATCAGCTTCTGCTGGTTGCCGCCGGAGAGGGAGGCGGCGGTGACGTCGATGCCGGGGGTGCGGACGTCGAACTCCTCGACGATCCGGCGGGTGTCGGCCTGGGCGCCCTTGGGGTTCAGCCAGAAGCCCTTGGCGTTGGGGCTCTCGGTGACATGGCCGAGGATGCGGTTCTCCCAGAGGGGGGCCTCCAGGAGCAGACCCTGGCGGTGGCGGTCCTCGGGGATGTAGCCGACGCCGGACTCGCGGCGCTTGCGGGTGGGCCAGGGGGTGATGTCCTCGCCGAGGAAGGCGATCGTGCCGGAGTCGGCGTTCTTGGTGCCGATCAGGGCGTCGATCAGCTCGGTCTGGCCGTTGCCCTCGACCCCGGCGATACCCATGACCTCGCCGGCGTGGATGGTGAAGCTGACGTCGTCCAGGACGCGCTTGATCTCGCCGCCCTCGGGGGCCAGCGTGATGCCGCCGCTGGGCTCGGCCTCGGTGCCCATGGAGGCGCCGCCGCTGGCGAAGACGGTGAGGCCCTCGACGGTGAGGACGGCCTGGTCGGTGACCGTGGACTCGGCGGTCTCCGGGGTGGGCAGCTCGGAGCCGACCATCATCTCGGCGAGCTGGCGGGGGGTGGTCTCGGACGGGACGGCCGTGCCGACGGTCGTGCCGCGCCGGATGACGGTGATGTCGTCGGCGACGGAGAGGACCTCGCCCAGCTTGTGGGAGATGAAGATGACGGAGAGGCCCTCGGCCTTGAGCTCGCGGAGGTTGGCGAAGAGCGCGTCGACCTCCTGCGGGACCAGGACGGCGGTCGGCTCGTCGAGGATGAGGGTGCGGGCGCCGCGGAAGAGGACCTTGAGGATCTCCACGCGCTGGCGGTCGGCGACACCGAGGTCCTCGACGAGGGCGTCGGGGCGCACCCCGAGGCCGTAGCGGTCGGAGATCTCCTTGATCTTCTTGCGGGCGGCGCCGCCGATGCCGTGCAGCTTCTCGCTGCCGAGCACCACGTTCTCCAGGACGGTCAGGTTGTCGGCCAGCATGAAGTGCTGGTGGACCATGCCGATGCCGCGGGCGATGGCGTCGGCGGGGCTGGAGAAGCTCACCTGCTGTCCGTCGACGGCGATGGTGCCCTCGTCCGGCTTCTGCATGCCGTAGAGGATCTTCATCAGGGTCGACTTGCCGGCGCCGTTCTCCCCGACCAGGGCGTGCACGGTGCCCTTGTGGACGGTCAGGTGGATGTCGTGGTTGGCGACGACACCGGGGAAGCGCTTGGTGATACCCGCCAGCTCTACCGCGATCGTCGACTGTGCGGTGAGCGGAGGGCTGCTGGACGCGTCGATGGCGCACTCTCCTTGGGAAAGGGGCCGCTCTACGCGCGTAGCGCCCCTGCTTTAAATAGTGCCCGGACCTGATCGTTCATTTTCGGTCACGATCCGTTCCGAGCATTCTGCCGCGCGAAGGGGGCACGAGTACGCCTTGGTTCCCGTGCCCCGTTCGGTGGCCGTAACGCTGTCATCGCAGCGTCCTGTTGGCCAATGCCTCTGACCGGTTTTCCTCTCGCGAGAGGAGGTCGTCAGGAGGTCTTGACCGTGATGGTGCCGTTCTTGATGCCCTCTTCGGCCTTCTTGATCGCGGCCTGGATGTCGGCGTTGCCGGAGAAGGTCGGGTTGGAGTCCGACACGCTCACGCCGCCGTTCTCCAGGCTGCCGCGGACGACGCCCGTCTCCGGCTTGCCGTCCTCGACCGACTTGGCCAGCGTGTAGACCGCGCCCTGGACGTTCTTCATGGCGGAGGTCAGGATCGAGTCCTTGTACGCCTTCAGCGCGTCCTGCTTGTACTGGTCGGAGTCGACACCGATCGCCCACACCTTGTTGGCGTTGGCGGCCTTGATGACGCCCTGGCCGGACAGACCCGCGGCGGCGTAGATGACGTCCGCCTTGGCGTCGATCTGGCCCTCGGCGGCGCTCTCACCCTTGTCCGGGCTGGAGAAGCCGCCCTCGGCGGCGGTCTCGGTCA
The DNA here is from genome assembly GCF_040630405.1 of Streptomyces sp. NPDC005811. Classification (NCBI taxonomy): domain Bacteria; kingdom Bacillati; phylum Actinomycetota; class Actinomycetes; order Kitasatosporales; family Streptomycetaceae; genus Streptomyces; species Streptomyces sp. NPDC005811. The sequence goes on along the minus strand of NZ_JBEXXK010000034.1, from coordinate 68,350 downwards.
GGTACTGCGACTTGACCGTGACGCCCTTCTTGGTGTCCTCGACGCCCTGCTTGAAGCCGGCCTCGAACTTGTGGATCAGCGGCACGTCCACACCGCCGATGAAGCCCACGACGTTCGACTTGGTGGCCTTGGCGGCGGCGACACCGGCGAGGTAGGAGGCCTGCTCCTCGTGGAAGACGAGGTCGGCGACGTTGTCGGCCTTGATCTGCTCGTCGTCGACGATGCCGAAGGTGGTCTTCGGGAACTTGGCCGCGGCCTCCTTGACGGCGGGCGCGTAGGCGAAGCCGACGCCGATCACCGGGTTGTACCCCTGCTTGGCGAGGTTCTCCAGGCGCTGCACCTTGTCCGCGTCGGACTCGCCGTCCTGCGGCTCGACCGCGGTGGACTTGTAGCCGAACTCCTTGTCGGCCTGCTCAAGGCCGGCGGTGGCGGCGTCGTTGAAGGACTGGTCGCCCTTGCCGCCGACGTCGTACGCGAGGGCGAGACCCAGGTTGTTCTTGCTGCTCTCGGACGAGGACGACGACGAGGACGAGCTTCCACAGGCGGAAACGGTCACTGCGAGAGCTGCGGTGGCAACACCCGCAACCGCGATTCGGGACACCCGGCGCATGGAACGAGACTCCTTTGTGCAAGCGCCCAAACCAGGCGCTGGTTCCGCCGCAGCGTAACGCGCGTAGACCGGGAGGAAAAACCCTTCTGTCCGCTCCGTTATCGAGCTGTGGCCACAGTTGTAGTCCAGGTTACGTACAGCAGAACGCCCCCTGCGGGACGCAAGGGGCGCTTGGGCTGCAAGGACGCCCCGAAGGGCGTAAGTGGCGGGCGGGGCCGGTGTTACAGCGGCCCCGCCGGGGCGTTACTTGGTGTTGACCGTGACCTTGCCGTCGATGATGTCCTGCTTGGCCTTGTCCACGGCGGTGACGACGTCCGTCATCGCCTTGTACTTGGGGTTGGAGTCGGCGAACCCGACCCCGTCGTTGGAGAGGCTGCCGCGGACCACGCCGGACAGCGGCTTGCCCTGGTAGACGGACTTCACGAGGTCGTAGACCGCGCCGCCGACGTTCTTCAGCGCCGAGCCGAGGATGTAGTCCTTGTACTTGGCGAGCGCGCTCTGGTTGTACTGGTCGGAGTCGACGCCGATGACCCAGACCTTCTTGGCGGCACCCTCGCTGATCACGCCCTGACCGGACAGACCGGCCGCGGCGTACAGCACGTCGGCGCCCGCCTCGATCTGGCCGCTCGCCGCGTCCTTGCCCTTGTCGGGGCTGGAGAAGCCGCCCTCCTGGGGCGTCTCGGTGAGGTACTGCGACTCGACCTTGATGCTCGGGTTGACCGACTTGGCGCCCTGGACGTACCCGGCCTCGAACTTGTGGATCAGCGGGATGTCCACACCGCCGATGAAGCCGATGTGCGCCTTCTTGGAGGCCTTGGCGGCGGCGACGCCGGCCAGGTAGGAGGCCTGCTCCTCGTGGAAGACCATGTCGGCGACGTTCTTCGACTGGACGCTCTCGTCGTCGATGATCCCGAAGGTGGTGTTCGGGAACTTGGCGGCGACCTCCTTGACGGCCGGCCCGTAGACGAAGCCGACGCCGATCACCGGGTTGTAGCCGGCCTGCGCCAGCTGGGTCAGCCGCTGGATCTTGTCCGCGTCGGTCTCGTTGTCCTGCGGCTCGACGTCGCGGCCGCTGAGGCCGAACTCCTTCTCGGCCTTCTGCAGGCCGGCGTAGGCGGCGTCGTTGAAGGACTGGTCGCCCTTGCCGCCGATGTCGTACGCGAGACCGATGCCCTTGCCCGAGTACTTCCCGGACGACGAGGACGCCGAGTCGCTCGCCTTGGAACCGGTGCTGGACTCACCGCAGCCGGTGGCCGCGAGCGCGATGACCGCAACGGCCACCGCTGCCTGGGAGAATGTGCTCCTCCGAGATATCAGACGCACAGCAAGCACCCCTTCGAAATCCCCACGGCGCCGTGACCGGCCCGCTTTCCCCTTGGTGGCGCCGTTCCGGGGGGCTCCCCAACAAGCCGAACCGGGTGGCGATTTCGGCGACAGTAACGCGCGTAGAAGGGGAGGGGAACGGGGTTGCTCGCTCCCGTTATCGATTCGTGCCGACCTTGACTTGCAAGCGCGTCCTCGGGGTTACGGGCGGGTGACACAAGGGGACGAAGAGGATCCTTTCGGTCACTCTTCGTCCCCGTCGCCCTCCTGCCGCCTCAGGCGTCCCGCGTCGCCGCGTCCAGCAGGGCGGCGGCCGTGAACAGCTCCACGCCCACGGTGATCGCGTACTCGTCGGCATCGAAGTCGCCCTGGTGCAGATCGCGCACCGTGCGCTCGCCCGGGGGACGCACACCGAGCCGGGCCATCGCGCCCGGCACCCGCTCCAGATACCAGGAGAAGTCCTCGCCGCCGAGGCTCTGCTCGGTGCCCTCCACGGCGTCCTCGCCGCGCCGGGCGACCATCGCGTCGTTCAGCAGGGCGGCGACCGCGCCGTCGTTGACGACCGGCGGGACGCCCCGGACGTAGTTGATCTCGGACTTGGCGCGGTGCAGGTTGGCGACCTCGTCGATCGCCGCCACGACGATGTCCGGGGCCTGCCGCCAGGCCTCGATGTCCAGGCAGCGCACGGTGCCGGACAGCTCGGCGTGCTGCGGGATCACGTTCGGGGCGTGGCCGCTCTCGATCCGGCCCCAGGTGACCGCGAGGCCCGCCCGGGTGTCGACCCGGCGCGCGACCAGCGCGGGCACGTCGGTGACGACCCGGGCCGCGGCGGTGACCAGGTCGGTGGTCAGGTGCGGGCGGGCGGTGTGGCCGCCGGGGCCGTCCAGGGTGATCTCCAGCCGGTCGCAGGCGGAGGTGATGGCGCCCTCGCGCAGCCCGATCAGGCCCGCGTCCACGCGCGGGTCGCAGTGCACGGCGATGATCCGGCCGACGCCGTCCAGCGCGCCGCACTCGATGGCGTCGGCGGCGCCGCCGGGCAGCACCTCCTCGGCGGGCTGGAAGATCAGCCGCACCGGGCGCGGCAGCCGGCCCTGCCTGTGCAGTTCGGCGAGGACCAGGCCGGCGCCCAGGACGACGGTGGTGTGCACGTCGTGGCCGCAGGCGTGGGCGCGGTCGGGGACCGTGGAGCGGTACGCGCACTCGGTCTTGGTGTCCGGGATGGGCAACGCGTCGATGTCGGCGCGCATCGCGAGGACGGGCACGCCGGAGGCCGGCTCCCCCTCCTCGATCCCGATGTCGCAGATGAGGCCGGTCCCGACGGTGAGGACACGCGGCTTGAGGCCTGCCTTCTCCAGGCGGGCCTTGATCGCGGCGGTCGTACGGAACTCCTGGTTGCCCAGCTCCGGGTGCATGTGCATGTCGCGCCGGAAGGCGATCAGCTCCGCACGGAGGGCTTCGGGCAGCGTGCCGGGCAGGGCGGCGCGCTTCGCAGGATCGGCCTCGGACTCTCGGGACATCAGTTGCTTCACCCTCTGAAGGGTAGGACGCCGAAGCGGTCAACTGACCCGATCAACAAAATTTCAACCTGTTGGAGGAAGAAAAGTTGGCCGCGCGACGCATGGTTGCCGTAGAGGGTGGGTAAACTCGCCGAATTTTCATCTGGCGCTGTCCCTCTTCCTAACCACACCCATACCATGAGGTGCGGGTGGGGCGCCTGCCGTGTCCACGTTCCGGAATCGTTCATCGGACGTTCGTACGAGCCGTCGCGCACGCCGGTAGTGTGCGCGCCCATGACCGACCTGGACGTCGACTTCCTGCACGCCGCCCGCACCTCGTACGACGCGATAGCCGAGGCCTACACCGCGGAGTTCCACGACGGGCTGGAGCACCGGCACCTGGACAGAGCGCTGCTCACCGGCTTCGCGGACCTGGTGAGGGAGCGCGGGGGCGGTGAGCCGGTGGCCGACGTCGGGAGCGGGCCGGGGTATGTGACCCGGCGGCTGGACGCGCTCGGGCTGCCGGTGTTCGGGGTGGACGTCTCGCCGCGCATGGTGGCGCTGGCCTCGCGGGCGCATCCGCACCTGCGGTTCCACGTGGGGTCGATGACCGGGCTGGACCTGCCGGACCGCTCGCTGGCCGGGCTGATCGCGCTGTACTCCGTGATCCACGTGCCGGACGACGAGCTGCCCTCCGTGCTGCGGGAGTTCCGCCGGGTCCTGGTCCCGGGCGGGCATCTGCTGCTCGCCTTCCAGACCGGGCGGGGCGAGGAACTCCACGTCACGGAACGCTTCGGTCACGAGGTCTCGCTGCGGTACTGGTTGCGGGATCCGGAGGTGGTGGCGGGGCTGCTGGGCGAGTCGGGCTTCGAGGTCCTGGCCCGGGTGGTCCTGGCCCCGGAGGAGGGCCGCACGTACCCGAGGGCCTACCTCCTGGCCAAGGCGACGACCACCCCCTGAGGGACGCGGGGCTGTATCGACATGCGGCTCCGCCGCGTGGGCGCGCCCGGCCCCCACCGGCCGGCAGCCGGGCGACGGCTCACGGCATCACGGCATCACGGCATCACGGCGGCCAAGCGGTGCACATCCCGCGCCGTCCCCGTCACCCCCGACAGGAAGCCCTGCGCCCGCGGGGACGCGTGTTCCGTCAGCCAGGTGGGGTCGATGTCACACACCGCCACGCGGACGTCGGTGCCGGAGAGGGCGAGCGGCAGGGTGTGGACGACGGTGGACGGGAAGCTGAGGACCGTACGGCCGATCGGGCCACGGCGGGCGATCAGTTCCAGGGGGAGGTCGGGGCGGACCACCTCCAGGCCCGTCTCCACGGCCAGCCGGTGGAGTTTGTCCGCGCTCTCGCGCCGGTGGGCGAAGTAGCGGGCCGCGCCATGGGCCCGGGCGAGGGCCCGGACGGCCTCCAGATAGCGGTCGGCGTCCACCACACCGGTCTCGACCAGCGAGGTGCCGACCATGTCCGCGCCCTTGGTCACCCGCGGCGGCCCGAAGCGGGCCCGGGTCCAGGTGAAGGTGTTGGCCGTGACGGTGACGCCCTCAGGGGTCTCCTGGACGGGCATCGCGGAGAACACCTCGACCCGGGTGCCGGCCGACGGGGTGAGCCGGCGGCGGGCCGAGGCGGACACCGGGGCGAAGAGAAGGTCACGGGGGCCGGGCCGGCCGCCCTTGCGGTGCCAGCGCACCAGGCGTTCGCCGCGGGCGAGCTGACCGACGAACTCCATCGTCGCGGTGCCGTCGTCGACCACGACCAGGTCGGTGGCCCGGGTGATGGAGAGAAGGAGCTGGACGTACCGGGAGAACGGGTCGCCCATGACGACCCGCCGGGCGCGGCGCAGCAGCGGGGCGAGCCCGCCGATCGTGCGGAAGGGGGCCGTGGTCCCGCCGCGGGCCTCCTCCCAGCGCACCGCGTGCCCCTCGTCGCGGGCCAGCTCGGCCATGCGCCGCAACTGGCCGCGGGTCATCGGGTCGGTCGGGGACAGGACGACGAGGGTGAGCTCCGCTTCAGGAAGCTCCTGGCCGTGCGCCCATTCGAGCACGTTCAGGAGCTGCACCGGGCTCTCGACGAACGCGAGAGTGTGGGGGGTGGTGCCGGTGTGCGTGCCGGCGCGGGGGCTCATCCTCGTACGACCGTCCCGTAGTGGTGGGTGTCTGGGACCGTGGTGGCTCAGACCGCGACCGGCTCGCCCGCCGCCGCGGCGATCTCCGCCTCCGCGACGACACCGCTGACGCGGCGGAGCTTCTTCATCGGGCCGAGCTCGGAGTCGTAGACCTTCTTGACGCCGTCGCCGAGGGAGGCCTCGATGGTGCGGATGTCCCGGACGAGGCGCGTGAGGCCCTGGGGCTCGACGGAGGCGGCCTGGTCGGAGCCCCACATCGCGCGGTCGAGGGTGATGTGGCGCTCGACGAAGACGGCGCCGAGGGCGACGGCGGCCAGCGTGGTCTGCAGGCCGGTCTCGTGGCCGGAGTAGCCGATCGGGACGTTCGGGTACTCCTTCTCCAGCGTGTTGATCACGCGGAGGTTGAGCTCCTCGGCCTTGGCCGGGTAGGTCGAGGTGGCGTGGCACATCACGATGTTGTCGCTGCCGAGGACCTCGACGGCGTGGCGGATCTGCTTCGGCGTCGACATGCCGGTGGAGAGGATGACCGCGCGGCCGGTGCCGCGCAGGGCGCGCAGCAGCTCGTCGTCGGTGAGGGAGGCGGAGGCCACCTTGTGGGCGGGGACGTCGAACTTCTCCAGGAAGGCGACGGCCTCGGTGTCCCACGGGGAGGCGAACCAGTCGATCCCCTTCTCCTTGCAGTGCGCGTCGATCTGGCGGTACTCGTCCTCGCCGAACTCCACGCGGTGGCGGTAGTCGATGTACGTCATCCGGCCCCAGGGGGTGTCGCGCTCGATGTCCCACTGGTCGCGCGGGGTGCAGATCTCGGGGGTGCGCTTCTGGAACTTGACGGCGTCGCAGCCGGCCTCGGCGGCCACGTCGATCAGCTTGAAGGCGTTCTCGAGGTCGCCGTTGTGGTTGATGCCGATCTCGCCGCAGATGTAGACCGGGCGGCCGGGGCCGACCTCGCGGGAGCCGAAGGTGCGCAGACGGGAGTTGGTGCTCATGGCGGAACGTTCCTTACCTGGTGAGGGTGTCGAGAGAGGGTCCGAGGATCCAGCCGGCGATCTCCCGGATCGCGCCGTCGCCACCGGGGACGGTGGTGACCGCGCGTGCGGCGCCGCGCACGACGTCGTGGGCGCTCGCGACCGCCACCGGCCAGCCCACGAGGGCGAAGCAGGGGAGGTCGTTGACGTCGTTGCCGACGTAGAGCACGCGCTCCGGCGCGATGCCCTGTTCCTCGCACCACTGCTTGAGTGCGAGGTCCTTGCGGTCGATGCCGTGCAGGACCGGGAGCTTGAGCTTCCGGGCCCGGGCGGCGACGACCGGGTTCTGTTCCGTGGACAGGATCAGGAGCGGGAAGCCGCTCCTGCGCAGGGCGGCGATGCCGAGGCCGTCGCCGCGGTGGACGGAGACGAACTCCCGTCCGTCGGAGTCGATCAGCACCCGGTCGTCGGTCTGGGTGCCGTCGAAGTCGAGGACGATCGCGTCGATGTCGTCCGCGGTGGGCAGACCGTCGGGGCGGTCCGCGTCGAAGAGGGGGGCGAGGGCGCGGGCGCGGGCGAGGTCGTGCGGGTCGTCGACCTCCAGGACCCGGGCGGGGTCGGTGCGGACGAGTTCCGTACGGCCGAAGAAGCGGTGCCGGTGCTCGCGGAAGCCGGACGCGTCCATGGCGTAGGCGGCGCCGGTCTCCAGGAAGTCCTGGGGGCGGTCCTGGCGGCGCGGGCGGAAGGACTTGTCGTGGTTGACGCCGTGGCCGCCCTCGCCGCTGTCGTCGGCGTGGCGCCAGACGAAGCCGTGGAAGGGGGCCACGGTGACGGCCGTGTCCGCGCCCTGCTCGACGACCGCGCCGGCCACCCCGTCGACGTCCTCGCGGACCAGGAAGGGGCTGGTGCACTGCACGAGCAGGACGACGTCGACCGGGCTGCCGTGCAGGGCCTCGTGGGCGTCCATCGCGTGCAGGACGGCCGCCTCGGAGGTGGCGGTGTCGCCGGCGATGGCGGCGGGGCGCAGCACGACCTCGGCGCCCGCCTCACGGGCCGCGGCGGCGATGGCCTGGTCGTCGGTGGAGACGACGACGTCGGTGACGAGCCGGGTGGCCCGGCACTCGCGGACCGCGCGGGCGACCAGCGGGATGCCGCCGACGGGGGCGAGGTTCTTCGCGGGCACGCCCTTGGAACCGCCGCGGGCGGGGATCACGGCGAGGACGCGGGGCCGCTCCGCCGGGGAGTCGGACATGGGAACTTCTCCTTGCTGTGGAAGACGATCGCTCAGGGCACTCCCCGCGCGGGACGGCGGACCGCCGTGGCCGACGCCCCGACCGGCGGTCGCAACCGCACCGGACAGCGCCGCCGGACGGCCCCCGCTCACGGCTCCGCCACCCGCCGGATCACGGCGCCGCTCGGCAGCCGCTCGCGGCGTGCCCGTGCCGGGCAGGGCGGACCCGGCACGCTGTGCCCGATCCGTCGCCGGACCGCCGCCGCTCACAGCGCTCCCCAAGCGGGACTGCGGACCACCGTCACCGGCGGCCGCGAGCGCACCGCCCGCACCGGACAGCGCGGACCCGGCACGCTGTGCCCGATCCACCGCCGGACGGCCCCCGCTCACAGCTCCGCCACCCGCCGGATCACGGCGCCGCTCGGCAGCCGCTCGCGGCGTGCCCGGGTCGGACGGAGCGGATCCGGCATGCCGTGCCCGGTCCTCCGCCGGACGGCCCCCGCTCACAGCTCCCCCATCCGCCGGATCACGGGGGCCACCCGCTGCACGCCGTGGCGGTAGGCGCCGCGGGCGGCGCGGCGGACGATCTGGCGGACCGGGCCGGGGTCCTTGTCGGAGGCGGGGGCGCCGGGCAGCGGGCTGCCGTCGGGGCCGAGGTGGTGGCGGGCGAGGATGCCGGGCAGATAGCCGGGCGCGGTGGCGGGCGTGTACCAGGGGGTCAGCGGCGGCAGGCCGCCGGGCCGGTCGAGCAGCTTGGCGATGCGCTCGCGGGCGGCGTCGAAGGCGGTGGCGTAGCCGCCGTCGGGGACGACTCCCTGCCGGGCGACCCAGTCCGCGTCGGGGACGGGCCGGTGGCCGGCGTCGAGCTGGTCCCAGGAGGCGAGACAGCCGGAGCCGACGAAGTGGTGGTTGCCGAGGGCCTCACGGACCCCGAGGTCGCTGAGGACGACGGTGGGGACCCGGCGGTGGAGGGACTCCAGGGCCGCGGTGGAGCTGATCGTGACGAGCAGGTCGGTGCGGTCGAGGACCTCGCCCATGTTGCCGTAGACCAGGCGGAAGTTGGCCGGCGGGTCGAGCCGCTGGACCAGCTTCTGGTAGGGCAGTTCCTCGATGTGGGTGGTGTGCTCGCCCGGCTTGGAGCGCAGCTTCAGCAGCACCTCGCGTTCGGGGTGCAGCCGGGCGTGCCGGACCAGCCGGTTCAGCAGGTACGTACGGTCCTTGCGGCTCTCCGGCACGGAGGGCTGCGCGGCGAAGACGACCGTGTAGGGGTCGTGCTCGCCGGTGTAGGGGTCGCCGCCGAGGAACGGCAGGGCGACCTCGGTCACCGAGGAGGAGTCGGCGCCGACCCCGTCGTAGACCGCGCGGAACCGCTCGGCGTCCTGGCGGGAGTTGGCGAGGACGAGGTCGGCTCCGTGCCGCAGCAGCAGGCCGTCGGCGAGCTTCTCGTAGACGACGCCGACATAGCCGGTCACGACGACGGGGCGGTCGGCCCGGCCCTCCCAGACCCGCTTGAGGCCGTGCAGGACGGCCTGGACGCCGCCGCCGACGAGCGCGAGGACGAGGACGTCGTACGACTCCTGCGTCATGGCGCGCAGGAACTCGACGGCGGTGACCTCGCGCAGGGAGTCGGCTTCCACGCCCACCTCGGCGAGCTGACGCGGGGTGGGGGTGGCACGGCCGCGCAGGAGGAACCCGTCGAGGACGGGCTGGACGGACCGGACGTCGGCGACCTGGTCGGCTTGCACCCCGCTTCCGGATCCGGGCACGATCCTGGAGGCGGTCAGCGCACCCCATTTCCATCGGGTGTCCGAGTCCGCGAGGACGGCAATCCGTGGGGGGTTCGCAGTACTTGCTGGCACGTCGAAGACGCTAGAAAGCAAAACCGAGGGTTGGCCCAACCTCGATTCAACGAAAAGTTAACAGCAGCCCACCGGCGGCCGAACTGGCTCTCCAGAAGCTGTGCCGCACGCCCGGTGCACCATTCCGACACATTGAGTTCACCCCCTGTCTCCTCAACGGAAAGTTCCGTTGTCGGGCGCCCTCCTAGGATTTCGCCGTGCCAAAGCTTTCCGTGATCGTGCCGTTCTACAACGTCCAGCAATACGCGCCGGACACCCTCAGAAGCCTTCGTCTCAACGCCCGCCCGGACTTCGAGTTCGTGCTGGTGGACGACAAATCGAAGGACGAAACTCCGGCCATTCTCGAACGGGCGGTCGAGGAGCTTTCCGAGGTCGCCCAGGTGCGTTACGTCCGCCACGAGGAGAACGGGGGGCTGGCCACCGCGCGCAACACCGGACTCGACGCGGCGGGCGGCGAGTACCTGACCTTCCTCGACGGCGACGACTGGCTGGCGCGCGGGTATCTGACCGAGCTGGTCACCGCGATCGAGACGCTGGGCTGCGACTTCGTCCGGACGGACCATGTGCAGGCCACCGGGCGGGCCCGCACCGTCGTCCGGCATCCGCTCGGGCGGCGCGAGGAGGTGCTGAGCCCGAGGGACGCGATCCTGCCGGTCGACCGCTCCACGTCCGTCGACTACGCCTACGCCTGGGCCGGCGCCTATCACCGCCGGCTCCTCGACCGCGGGCTGCTGCACTTCACGCACGGGCTGCGCACCGCCGAGGACCGGCCGTGGATCTGGAAGCTGCACCGGGAGGCGGAGTCGTTCGCGGTGCTGAACCTGCACGGTGTCTTCTACCGCCGCGGGGTCGCCTCCTCCCTCACCCAGATCGGCGACGCCCGCCAACTCGACTTCATCCGCGCCTTCGACCAGGTGATCGAGGAGACCGCGCGGGACCGGGAGGCGGACCGGCTGCTGCCGAAGGCGGTGCGCACCTACTGCGCGATCATCGCCCACCATCTCGCGGAGATCGACAAGTTCGAGCCCGCCGTGGCCAAGCAGCTGCGCACGATGAGTTCGGCGGCCATAAAGCGGATGCCGCAGGAGCTGCTCACCGACGTTCTCGACACCATGGACCTGCGCCGCTCCGCGAAGCTGCGGCGGCTCAGGCGCCAGATCACCAGCGCGAAGGCGGCCGCCTGATGGCACCCACGACCCAGATCTTCTGCGCCTCCACGCTGTACGGCGCGGCCACCCTCGCCGCCGCCCTGGACGCGGGCTGCTTCCCGGCGGCCGAGCGGCGGCTGCTGCTGGTGTGCAACAACGCGACGAACCCGGAGACCGCCCCGGCCCTCGACGAGATGCCGGGTTTCGCGCCCCTGCGCGACCGCTTCGACGAGGTCCTGTCCTGGAACGAGGCGATCAGCCCCTTCCACCCGGGCGCCTGGACCCCGCGCCCCGACGACGTCCCGCTGTTCGAGCGGTACCTGCGGCTGCTGTGGGGGCTCGGCACGGGCCGGGTGGAGATCGTCCTGGAGTCCATCCAGGTCAACCCGGCGCAGGCGATCGCCCAGGTGTTCCCGGGCGCGCCGCTCGAGGTCTACGCCGACGGCCTGATGAGCTACGGCCCGACCCGCAACAAGCTCGACCCGCTGATCGGCACCCGGGTGCGCCGGCTGCTCCATCTGGACCTGGTCCCCGGGCTCGTACCGCTGCTGCTCACCGAGTTCGAGGTGCCGGCGCGCACGGTCCCGGCGGCCGCGTTCCTGAAAGTGCTGGGGCAGGTCGCGGACGCCGTACCGGAGCTGCCGGCGCTGCCCGACGAGCCGGCGCTGCTGCTCGGGCAGTACCTCTCCGCGCTGGACATCATGTCCGCGCAGGAGGAGGAGGACCTGCATGTGCGGATGATGCGGGGGGCGGTGGCCAAGGGGCACCGCTCGGTCGTCTTCAAGCCGCATCCGTCCGCCCCGGCCCGCTACAGCCGGATCCTGGAGACGGAGGCCGAGCGGCTGGGGGTCGACCTCACGGTCCTCGACATGCCCGTGCTCGCCGAGGTGCTGTTCCAGAAGGCGCGGCCCGCGCTGGTCGTCGGCTGTTTCTCCACGGCGCTGTTCACCGCGTCCGCGTTCTACGAGCTGCCGGTGGCGCGGATCGGCACCGGGCCGCTGCTGGACCGGCTGACGCCGTACCAGAACAGCAACCGGGTGCCGGTGGTGCTCGCGGACGCGCTGCTGGCGGATCTGGAGGAGAAGGAGAAGACCGTCGCGGCCGACACGCTGAGCGGGCTGCTGTCCGCCGTCGGATTCGTCATGCAGCCGCAGATCCTTTCCGCTCTCCGCCCCGAGGCCGAGAACTATCTGCGGACCCATCTCGGCCCGCGCACCCAGCGTTACTTCAAGCGCAAGCGGCTGACTTCCCTGGGACTTCCGGGCGGTATCCCGGAACGGCTGGCGTTCCTTCCGCACAACTCCACGGCCCGTCGGGTGGTGCGGCGGGCGAAGGCACTGCGGAAGGCGATCAAGCGGTGATACGCCAACACCCGGTCAAATAAACCCGAAAAGATGAAGAGCAACGGGGAAGCCCGCTTTCGGACGGGCGGAGTTGGGCCACGGTTAACCAACGCTCCATAGCTTCCCCGAATGCTGCAAACAGCGCTCTCCCATCAACCGGTCGCCGCCCCGGCACCGGAACACCGGCCGCTGATCTCCTATGTCCTGCCGGTCTACAACGAGCAGGACGGCATCGGTGCCTTCCACGCCGAGCTGACCGCAGCCCTCGACGGCCGCCCCGAGCTCGACTTCGAGATGGTGTACGTCAACGACGGCTCCGCCGACGGCTCGCTGGCGATCCTCAGGGCGCTGGCCGAGCAGGACGGCCGGGTGCGCATCGTCGACTTCGCCCGCAACTTCGGCCACCAGATCGCCATCACCGCCGGCCTGGACCTCGCCCGGGGCGACGCGGTGATCGTCATGGACACCGACCTCCAGGACCCGCCCCGGGTCAGCCTGGAGCTGGTGGACGCCTGGCGCGAGGGCGCGGAGATCGTGCACGCGCGGCGCCGCAGCCGCCAGGACACCGCGTTCAAGCGGACCACCGCGCACCTGTACTACCGCGTGCTGCGCTCCTCCACCGAGGTCGACATCCCGCTGGACACCGGCGACTTCCGCCTCCTGGACCGGCGGGTCGCCGACGAGCTGCGCAAGTACCGCGAGAAGAGCAGGTTCGTGCGCGGGATCGTCGCGTCGATGGGCTACCGGCAGACCGAGGTCGCCTTCGACCGCGACGAACGCTTCGCCGGCGAGACCAAGTACCCGCTGCGCAAGATGGCCAAGCTCGCCATCGACGGCGTGACCAGCTTCTCCACCGTGCCGCTGAAGATGATCACCCGGCTCGGCTTCGTCGTCCTGACCCTCTCGATGGTCGGCATCCTCTACGCCCTCGCGATGAAGTTCTTCCGGCCCGACATCACCGTCTCCGGCTGGACGATGCTGATGGTCGTCGTGCTGTTCCTGGGCGGCGTGCAGATGCTGTCCCTCGGGGTCATAGGCACCTACATAGGCCGCATCTACAGCGAGGCACAGGGCCGTCCGCTGTACCTGGTGCGCGAGGTGATCGGCGGTTCCCGGGCCGATGACTGAGACCACGGCCAGGATCCCGGCGCCCTCCCCCTCCTCCGGCACCGTGCGCCAACTGGTCCGCTACACCCTCATCGGCGGCAGCGGGGTCACCCTCGACCTCGTCGTCTTCCTGCTGCTGCACAACTGGGCCGGCCTGGACGAGCAGATCGCCAACGCGCTCAGCACGACGCTCGCCATCACCAACAACTTCGTCCTCAACGCCCGCTTCACCTTCGGGGCCCGGGACCGGCTGTTCATCCGCTTCCTGCGCTTCTACGCCGTCGGCCTGACCGGCATCGCCCTCACCAACCTGCTCTTCCTCGCCTTCACCGACGGCCTGGGGATCAACGCCAACCTCGTCAAGGTGGGCTCGATGCCCCTGGTCCTGGCGCTCCAGTTCGTGCTCAACAAAAAATGGAGCTTTGCATGAACCTCGGCATCATCGGCGCGGGTGCCACCGGGCTGACCGCCGCCTGGGACGCCGTGCGCGCCGGGCATCAGGTGACCATCCTGGAGGCCGCCGGTGAACTCGGCGGGCTGGCCGCCTCGCTGGAGGTGGGCGGGGTGCCGCTGGAGCGGTACTACCACCACATCTTCCGCAGCGACAAGGCGATGATCGCGCTGATCGGGGAGCTGGGGCTCGCGGACGCGCTGCGGTTCCACAAGCCGACCACCGGGATCTACCGGGACGGGAAGCTCATCGACTTCACCACCCCGTTCGACATGCTCCGCTTCCCGGAGTTCTCGCCCGTCGACGCGGTCCGCTTCGCCGGGTCGTCGGCGGTGCTGAAGGCCGTGCGGAACGGCGAGCGGTACAGCGACCTCACCGCCCTCGCCTGGCTGCGCAAGCGGGCCGGGAAGAAGGCCACCGCGGCCATCTGGGAGCCGCTGCTGAAGGGCAAGTTCGGGGACCGCGCCGAGCAGGTGTCGATGGCGTGGCTGTGGGCCCGCATCCACTGCCGGACCTTCGAACTCGGCTATGTGGACGGCGGGTTCGAGCGGGTGTACGCGGCACTGCGGGACGGGATCGAGGAGCGGGGCGGGAAGGTCGAGTTCGGCAAGGCCGTCGAGACCATCCGCCAGGAGGGCGACACGCCGGTCGTGACCTGCGCGGACGGGTCGACGTACCGTTTCGACCACCTGATCGTCACCACCCCGCAGCCCGCCTTCGCCAAGGCCGCCGGGCTGCCCGCCGAGGACGCGGCGTGGAAGAACCAGTACCTGGGCGCCACGTGCTTCGTCCTCGAGATGGACCGCAGTGTGATCCCGTACTACTGGCTGAACATCAACGAGCCGGACTTCCCGTTCCTCGCGGTGGTCGAGCACACCCGGATGATCGACCCGTCGGTGTACGGCGGCCGGCACGTGCTGTACGTCGGCAACTACGTGGAGCGCGAGGACTGGCGCTTCACGACCGACCCGGCCGAGCTGCTGGAGCGGTTCACGCCGTATCTGAAGCGGGTCAACCCGGACTTCGACCTGTCCTGGGTGAAGAACTGGCACTTCTCGAAGGCCGGGTTCGCCCAGCCGGTCGTGACGCCCGCGTACAAGGCCCTGATCCCGCCCCACGAGACCCCGCTGAGCCGGGTCACCCTGGCCACGATGGCCCAGATCTACCCGCAGGACCGCGGCCAGAGCTACTCGGTGGAGATGGCGCGGAAGGTGACGGCCTCGCTCGGGCTGCGCTGACCGGTCCCCCACCTGCGGAAGGGGCCCCGGTGTTCACCGGGGCCCCTTCCGTGTACGCGGCTACTTCAGCTTGCACACCACCAGCGGTGTCCTCGGCTTCAGCGGCGGGCAGGCGTACGTCGCCTGCACCCGCTTGCGGAGGTCCGCGTCGACGTACGCCAGCCGGAACCAGGCCCGGTCCAGGATCGCGTAGGGCGCCGGGTCGTGGTCGACGCAGTCGGCGTTCTCCTTGAACGACTTCAGCTCGGCCACGTCGGGGATGAAGCGGGTGCGCTGGAGGAACGTGGCGATCGGGTAGCGGCACCGGGCCGGGTGGTCGACGTAGTAGACCGTGTCGCCGAAGGCCAGGTACAGCACCTTCGCCCCGGCCGGGAGCTGGGCGCGCAGCTTGTCGGCGTCCTTCTGCTTGGTCCGCGAGTTCTGGTGGAACTTGGCGTTGGTCACCGACACCTTGCCGTACTGGGCGAGATGCGGGGACGCCGGCCAGACCGGACCGGCGAGCAGGACGACCCCGGCGAGCGCGACCGGGGCCAGCGAGCGCCGGGGCAGGCCCGTCAGCCGGGTGTCGGCCAGCGCGGCGAGCAGGGCGACGAGGCCGAGCACCCACATCGTCGCCGGGCGCTGGAGGCCGTGCGGCAGCCGGGTGTAGAGCGCGGGCAGGGTGCCGTAGAGAAGGGACACCGCGCCGAAACACCATGGGGGTTTCGGGGAACCGCCGACCGCGAGACCCCAGACGGCGGCGGCGAGGACGGTCAGTTGGACGGCGTGGTACGGGAACCAGTTGCCCTGGACGATCACCACGGCCAGCGAGCCGAAGCCGATCAGCACGGCGATCGTGAGGAGTTCGAGGCGGCGGGCGCGGCCCTGGACCCGGGTGAGCAGGAGCAGCAGGGCGCCGGGCAGGAGCAGCAGCACCGGGGTGAGGACCGACCGGTCGGCGAGGAACTCGAAGGACCGGTGCAGGATGAAGCCCGGCCGGATGCCGGTGCGGCTGAGGGCCGACTGGTTGATCAGCGGCATGTCGTGCGTCCACTGGAGCTCGTGCGAGCCGGCCAGGACGCTCAGTCCGAACAGCGCGACGGCGGCGGGGACGGCGACGGCGGCGACGCGGATCGCCCGGCCCCGGTCGGCGGCCCACAGGATCAGGACGCCGAAGGCGGCGGTGGAGGCGGTGGAGTACTTCATCATCACCGCGAGGCCGAGGGGCAGCGCGGCGATCAGGGCGGCCGGCCAGGCCTTGCGGATCCCGAGGGCGGCGGCGACGCCGAACACCGTCAGGACGACCGCCGTCCACTCCGGCTGGAGGAAGTCGGTGCGCGGGGCGAGGACCAGGACGAGTCCGGTGGTGCCCGCGGTGAGGACGGCCTCGCGCGGGGTGATCCGGCGCAGCAGCGCGGTGTACAGGGCGAAGGCCGCCGCCGCCACGACGAGCGCGCCCTCGGCTTCGATGATCGTCTCCCGTACGACCACGGAGCCGGAGGTGGGCAGGTCCAGCAGGGCGATGAACCAGCGGTAGAAGAACGGGCGGTGGGTGAAGACCTCGGACGGGGAGTAGCCGGCCTCGCCGCCCAGGCGCAGGGCGGCGAGCACGTACTGGAGGTCGCCGGTCAGCCGCCGGATGAGGACCGTGTACACGACGGCCGCCCCGGCCGAGGCCGCGACCACCGGCCACCACAGGGGTGACCGGCGGGCGCGGGTGGCGGGCGGCGCGTCGACCGGGGCGGTCGTCGTCGCCATGCGATCAGCCGCCCAGGATGGTGCGCAGGTCGGCGGAGTTGGCCTCGGTGACCTTCCACAGCTCCTGCTGGCGGCCGTGGACGTCGGCGACCGTGCGGTCGTGGTCGGCGAGCAGGTCGCGGGAGCGTTCCACGAGGAGGGCGGCGAGGTTGCGGTCGTGCACGGAGACGCCCCACTCGGGGCGCTCGATGTCCCGCAGGAAGTACGCCATCTTCGGGTGCGAGATGAGGCTGATGACGGGGGTGCCGCAGCCGAACGGGATCATGCCGGCGTGGCCGCGCATGCCGATGACCAGCTTGGTGCGGGCGTACAGGTCGCGGATGCCGTCGTTGTCGAAGTCGTACATCGGGATGACGGGCAGCGAGACGCCGTGCTCGCGGCGCAGGTCGAAGGCGATCTTCTCGTCGTCGAGGGAGTGCGCCACGCACTGCACGTCGGCCAGCTCGCGCAGGCCTTCGACGGCCTTGGCCATCTGGGCGAGGAAGTAGCCGTAGTCGTGGCCGAAGCGCAGGCCCGCGCGGTCGTAGGCGGCGTTGATGAGGATGGTGTCGTCGCGGCGCGAGGGGTCCTGCCAGCCGTCGACGAGCTGGCGGGTGACCGTGGTCGGGCAGGGCTGGAAGCGGACCTTGTCGTGGAGGCGGGCGGGGAGCATCGCCCGGACCTTGTCGATGGATCCGTGGTTGCGCAGGCCGAAGAAGGAGGACTTCTCGACGAGGAGCCGCAGTGACTCGCGGAAGCGGTTGGCCCGGTAGGACTGGCCGTCGAAGGCGTTGAAGCCGACGGCGTAGACCGCGATCGGGACGTCGATGCCCTTCAGCATCTCGTCCGGGACGTTCCACTGCCAGGCGCTGTTGCCGTTGGGCATGGTGTCCGGGATGAAGAGGCCGCCGCCGCCGATGACCAGCCCGCGGCGGGCGTTGACACGCTCCAGGGCGGCCTGGTCGAAGAGGCGGTGGGCGTGCACGGAGTGCCAGCGGCGGGAGGTGGTGTCGCGGTCGAAGCCGAGCCGGACGCTCTCCGGGAGCAGCTTGTCGCCGGCGTTGCCCTGGCGGTCCATGTAGAACGCGACGTGGGCGAGCTGGTCCTCGGGGCGGCCGGCGGGCTGGGCCGGGATGCCGGTGGTGCGCTGGTGCCAGATGCGGCTGGCGCGGTGGGTGGGGTCGACGGTGAGGCCGGCGGTGGCGTGCTCGCGGGCCTGGGAGTCGTCGCCGTGCACCCAGGCGATCTGGGCGAGCCGGGAGAAGGCGGTGGCGGCCCGGTTGGGGGCGGCGGCGGCGAGGTGGAGCTGGGCCTTGGCCTCCTCGTAGCGGGAGACGCTCATCAGGGCGTTGCCGTACACCTCGTGCGGCCAGGCCTCGTCGACCGGCAGGTGGACCCGCTCCAGGATGTCGACGGCGGCCTGGAAGTCGCCGGCGCCGATGTGGGCGAGGGCGACCTTGCGGGCGGTGTCGACGTCGCCGGTGCGCTCGACGTGCGGGGTGCCGTAGTGGACGAGCAGGTCGTGGTGGAGGGTGTCGCCGGCCTCCAGGTAGGCGGCGTGGAACTCGGCGTCGGTCAGCTCGAACTCGGCCCAGCGCTCCTGTGCGAGCCCGTAGCCGGCCTCGCCGCCCTGCCAGGGCTTGTGGCGGCCGGTGAAGTGCAGCACGGCGACGTCGTCGGGGACCGGGAGGTCGCCGGAGAGGCGGCGCTTGACGTAGTTGTACGTGGGATCGAGGTCGACGAAGTCGCCGTCGAGGAGGGCGTTGAGGATGCCCTGGTCGTGCTTGTCGAGCTCGTAGGTGCCGCTGCGGCCGATCGCGTCGATCTTCGCGCAGAACGCGTCGGTGAGGTACTCCTTCTGGATGACGAGCAGTCCGCTGTTGAGCATGCGGGTCTTGTCGCCGTAGAAGAACTGCGGGACGGCGGCGAGGCCGTGGCGCAGCGTCAGGAGGTCGTCGATCGGGCCGAGGACCACCATGTCGGTGTCCAGGGTGATGACGGTGTCGTAGTCGCGGATCCGGAAGACGTCGAGGATGAAGTACGCCTTGCGGACCAGGTAGTTGTCCTGGTCGCCCTTGACGTAGGAGTCGTAGTGGTCGGCGTCCACCCGGCGGAACCGCACGCGCGGGTGCAGGTCGCGGATCGCGGCGACGGAGGCGGGGCGCAGGCCGTCGTGGAGGACGAGGAAGTCCTCGCAGACCTCGGGGTTGGACAGCGCGAGGGAGCGCAGCAGGACGAGGAAGCCGGGGAGGTAGTTCTCGTCGACGAAGCTCGCGAAGGCGATGCGGCGCTTGCCGGTCAGGGCGGAGGCGTCGGTGGCGGGGGCCGCCGGGGCGGATGTGGAAGTGGTCATCGCAGGGAAATCCTCATGCCGGAGACGCTCTGGGCCCGTTCCATGACCCATGTCTTCTCGCTGCCGTATTCGTGCACGTTGGTGATGGCCAGCTTCATCGCCTCGGGGAGGCGGTAGGCGCCGCTCTCGTAGAAGTCGAAGCCGATCAGGTCGAGCGTGGGGCTGACGTCGAGGAAGTCGAGCAGCCAGAGCATGTTGAAGCCGGAGGTGGGGATGGCCGCGAACTGCTCGGTGGTCCAGCCGCCGATGTTGCGCACGGGCCAGCGCAGCGACTCGTCGTTGACGTAGGTCTGGGCGCCGGGGATCAGCTTGTTGCGGACGGAGTACTTCCAGTCCGGTGAGCTGCCGCTGAAGACGAGCCGGGTGTCGACGGGCTTGTCCCAGTTGTAGTTGTGCTTGTGGATGGTGACGTGGACGTCGGTCTTCCTGCCGGTGTGCGCCGGGTCGATGCGGTACGAGTTGAAGCGCACGACGAGGTCGTAGGCATCGATGTCGTGGCCGAGGCCGCTCTCGCCGACCTTGCCCGAGTTGGCGACGAGGCAGATCGACTTGCCGGCGATGCGGTTGCGGAACTCGCCGAGGCTGAGCCACTGCACGCCCCCGAACAGGGGGTCGGGGACCGGGCCGCGCATCCGGTTGCGGCGGGCGTCGGCGTAGAGGGCGAGGGCCCGGGTCAGCTCGGGGGTGGGCCGGCTCTGCCGGCCGGAGGCCAGGTCGAGGTAGTGCGCGAGGGCCTCCTGGACCTCGTCCTCGCGGGCGCCCTCGCGGTCCAGGGCGAGCAGGGCGCCGGCCAGCCGGGCCTCGGCGCCGGGCTGGTCGCCGGCGGCGTGCGCGGCGAGGCCGTCGGCCCAGGCGTCGGTGGAGGGTCCGGCGGCGAAGCGGGCGGCCTCGGGGACGGTGCGCTCCAGCAGGGTGAGCAGTTCGGTGCGGGCCCGGGTGGCGGCGTGGATGCCGTCGACGCGGGCGCGGACGCCGAAGCCGTCCTCCTTGGTGAGTTCGAGGTAGCGCTCGTAGGCCTCGGCGGCCTCCTCGGGCAGGCCGAGGGCCTCCAGGATCCGGCCGCGCAGCCGCCAGCCGGCGCGGGATCCCCGGCGCAGGTGGAGGATGGTGTCGGTGATCGTCAGCGTGAGGTTCAGCTCGTCGTCGTAGGTGCAGACGACGGCCTTGTTGCCGACGTTGAGGAGGGCGTCGAGGACCTCGTTGCCGAGGTTGCCGCCGCTGCCGGTGGCGGCGGCCTTGGTGCGCCGCAGCAGGCTGGTGGCGGTGGGCGCGGGCGCGGACTGTTCCTGGACCGCCCAGGTGGCGAGGAGCTGGCGCAGCGCCTCGGCGACCGCCTGACGGCGCGGGTCGAGGCTGCCGACGAGCTTGCCGCTGTGCACGGAGCAGGCGCGCAGGCAGTCGTCCAGCGAGACCGGGGATGGCGCTGACGAGGGCCTTTGCGGCCTGGCGTCTGACCCTCTGCTGCGGACCCTCGTCATGGTTCTCCTGGTCTTATGAAAAGCGTATTGACGTACTGAAACCTGGTGAGGTTGGGAGAACGTAAGAAAGGAAAACGACGCTCAGGTGAACCCCTCGGAACAGAGGAGCGAATGCTGAGGCTGTCGAACAGAAGTTTTGCGGGTGACGCCATAGGGTCCACATAGACGGCACTCATCCGCATTCCTAGGGACACCCGCGTGACACAGACGGTCGTGAACACGACACAAGGGAGCCTCACCGTCGCCACCCCGAAGGCGGCACCGCGCGGTGGCCGGCTGCGCGCCCTGGACGGCCTGCGGCTGATCGCGGCCCTGATGGTGGCCTGCTACCACTACGGCGGCCGGGGCGGCGACATCACCCGCGCCTGGGGCACCTCCGCGTCGAAGATCTTCCCCACCCTGCACACACCGTTCTCGTACGGCTGCCTGGGCGTCCAGGTCTTCTTCGTGATCAGCGGCTTCGTCATCTGCATGAGCGGCTGGGGCCGCCCGCTGCGCTCGTTCTTCGCCTCCCGGGTGGCCCGGCTGATGCCCGCGTACTGGGTGGCGGTGCTGCTGGTGACGGCCGTCTTCGCGCTGCCGGTGGTCGTCTACGACGCCGTCTCGCCCAGTGACGTCCTGGTGAACCTGACCCTGCTTCAGCAGCCGCTGGGCGTGGACCGGGTGCTGGGCGTGGACTGGACGCTGTGGGCGGAGGTCCGCTTCTACGCGCTGTTCGCCCTGTGTGTGGTGCTGCCCGGGGCGAACCGGCGCCGGGTGATCCTGTTCTGCACGGGCTGGATCCTGGCGGCGGCGATCGCGCAGGGCGCGCACCAGCCGCTGCTCGACATCGTCCTGATGCCGGAGTACGCGCCGTTCTTCGTCGGCGGGATCGGCCTCTACCTGGTCCACCGCGACCGCCGGGACCCCTACGCGTGGGGCATCACCGCGGTGAGCTTCCTCATCGGCCAGCACTACGCGGTCCGCAGTCTGTGGAACGTCTCCGACCCGAACGCCTTCGCCCACCGCACCTCGTACGGCATCATCGCGGTCGTCGCCTTCGGGTTCGTCGCCGTCGGGGCGATCGCCCTGGGCTGGCTGGACCGGGTGAACTGGGGCCGGCTGACGGTGGCGGGCGCGCTGACGTACCCGTTCTACCTGGTGCACGAGCATCTGGGCTGGGTCGTGGTCGCGGCCCTGCACCGCCGCCTCGGCATCCCGTCCGCCGCCACCTTCCTGCTGACGATCGCGGGGATGCTGCTGCTGGCGTACGCGCTGAACAAACTGGTGGAGGAGCGGCTGACGCCGAGGCTGCGGAAGGCGCTGGCGGTGCCGCGTCAGTGAATTCCGGGTGAATTACGGGACCCTTTTCAGGAAACCCCGTACCGCGCCGCGATTCCCGCGATGACGATCTCCAGCCCGTCCGCGAAATGCGTCCCGTAATCGGCGAAGATCTCCGCGCCGGCCCGCGCGGACAGCGGGAACTCGGCGAGCAGCCGGGCGCGCTCCTCGACGTCGTACCCCTCCCGCCGCTCGCCGGGCAGCGGCTGCACGCCCTGCTCCTCGATGACGAACCCGATGGTGTACGCGTACGCGGTCGAGGTCGCCCGGACGGCCTGACCGAGGCCGAACCCGGCGGCCGTGAACAGCCGCAGGTTCTCCTCCATCCCCTGGGCGTGGTCGGTGCCGGTGAAGCGTGAGCCGCTGAACACCCGCGCGCCGTCGCGGTAGGCGAGGAGGGCGTCGCGCAGCCCGCGGTTGACCTTGCGCAGCCGCTCCTGCCAGGAGTCGGCCGGGTCGAGCACGATCCCGGCGGCCATCCGGCGGTACATCTCGGTGGCCATCTCGTCCAGCAGCGCCTGTTTGTCCTTGAAGTGCCAGTACAGGGCCGGCGCCTTGACGTCGAGCTCCTTGGCGATGGCACGCAGGGTCAGCCCGTCCAGACCGGTCTCGTTCAGCAGCGCCAGGGCGGTGTCGGCGACGCGCTTGCGGTCGAGGGGGGCCCTGGGGGCTCGTTCGGTGGTCACGGTTGACAGCTTAACGCCGTTAAGGGCACAGTCGTCGTCGACGGCACTTAACAGCGTTAAGGAGATGGGGATGCGACAGACGGACGTACTGATCGTGGGCGCGGGCCCGACCGGGCTCGCCCTCGGCATCGACCTGGCCCGGCGCGGGGTGGACGCGCTGGTGGTGGAGCGCGGCGCGACCCTCGCCCCCGGCTCCCGCGGCAAGGGCCTGCAACCGCGCACCCTGGAGGTCTACGAGGATCTGGGCGTCCTCGACGCGGTCCTCGCCGCCGGCGGCCCCTACCCGGTCGGCATGATCTGGCAGGACGGGAAGCAGGCCGGCGAGCACGAGATGTTCGACCCGGCCGAGGACGGCGAGGAGGGCTCCCGCTTCACCGTGCCGTGGATGATCCCGCAGTGGCGCAACCAGGAGATCCTGCGGGCCCGGCTGGCGGAACTCGGCGGCGGGATCGCCTTCGGGCACGAGCTGACCGGGATCGAGCAGGACGCCGAGGGCGTCACGGCGCACTTCGCCTCCGGCGGGCCGGTGCGCGCCCGGTACGCGGTCGCCGCCGACGGGGGCCGCTCGACGGTGCGCCGGGCGCTGGGCATCGGCATGACGGGCGAGACGGTCGACCCGGACCCGCTGCTGGTGGCGGACGTACGGATCAGGGGCCTGGAGCGCACGTGGTGGCACGTCTTCCCGCCGGCCGGGGAGGGCACGGGCTTCCTGGCGCTGTGCCCGCTGGCCGGGACGGAGGACTTCCAGCTGGTGGCGCAGTTCCCGGACGGCACCGACCTGGAGCCCCTGCTGTCCCCGGCCGGGGTCCGCGCGGTGATCGCCGAGCGCACCCACCTCGGCCCCGGGGACGTCACCGAGGTGGGCTGGTCCTCGAACTTCCGCCCGCGCGCCGCCCTGGCCGACCGCTTCCGCGCGGGCCGCGTCCTCCTCGCCGGGGACGCGGCGCACGTCCACTCCCCCGCCGGCGGCCAGGGCCTGAACACCAGCGTCCAGGACGCCTACAACCTGGGCTGGAAGCTGGGCGCGGTCCTGGGCGGACGGGCCCCGGAGTCCCTCCTGGACACCTACGAGGAGGAGCGCCGCCCCAACGCCGCGGCCATGCTGGGCCTGTCGACCGCCATCCACCGGGGCGAGGCCCGCCGGGGTGCGAAGACCCGTCAACTGGGCCTGGACTACCGCGCCTCCTCCCTGACCGAGGAGACCCGCCGGACACCGGGCGGGGTACGGGCGGGCGACCGGCTGCCGGACCGCACGCTCGACGGCGCACGCCTCTTCGACCGGCTGCGGGGCCCGGACTGGACGGTGGTCACCCTCGATGAGGGCGTCCTGCTGGTCCGCCCGGACGGCTATGTGGGCTGGGCGGGCGAGACGGAGACGGGGATGGCGGACTACCGGGCACGCGTCGGCTGCTGACCCCGCACGGGCTCCAGCCGCAGCGACTCGACCGGCCAGGGAGGCGGCTCGGCCGGGCCGAACCAGACCCGGACGTCCTCGCCGGTGCGGACCGGCAGCCGGGGGAAGTCGTTCTCGGCCTCCTCGGTGCGGTGCAGGGCGTGCCCCGGACCCAGATGCCGGGCGGCGTACGCCTCGAAGGCCGCCGCGTCGGACGGCCGGCAGAGCGTCACGGTCACCTCGCGGGCGCCCGGCTCCGGGAGGAAGCCCGGACCGCGCAGCAGCAGGACGTCGTCGCTGTCGGCCATGGTGGCGTTGGCCGCGTCCCGGTGCCTCGCCCAGACCGGGCCGCCGTAGAACGCCTCCAGCGCGCGCCGGCGGCGCTCCATGTCGGGGAAGGCGCGCAGCCAGACGAAGCGGTCCGGGTCCCCGAGGTCGCGGAACCGGCCGCCGACGGTGATCCCGGCCTCCTGCTGACCGGTGACGAACTCACGCTCGAACAGCGCGATCAGCGTCTCCCGGGCGCCGGGATGCAGGGTGTACCGGCGGAGTTCGACGATGCGCGTGCCGACCGCGCTCATCCGTCGGCCCGCCCGGCGCGGGTGAAGTCCATGGTCCAGTTCCGCTCCCAGGTGCGGCCCCCGTCGGCGGAGAACTCCTGCTCCCAGCGGGCGGTGTCCGGGCCGAGCCGGCGCCAGACGAAGTGCACCCGGATCGGGCGGCCGTCGTGGGTGTCCTCGCCGTGGAAGTCACCGCGGTCGCCCGTGAAGCCGCCGGTCACGGGCGGATCCAGCCGCCCCGTGCGGCTGTCGGACCAGTGGATCGACCAGCGCCCCGTCGCACGGTCGAACAGCCGCAGGGTCACGCCCTGGCGGCCGAGGGTGGGGAAGGTGATCTCGTCGATGTTGCCCGCGCCCCCGAACAGCGGCCGGATCACGGCGTGGCCGGGGAACTCCGCCCAGTCGGCGGGGCCGGGGCCGAGCGGTGCGGTGAGCCTGCGGTTGGCCACGTCCCAGCTGCCGTGCAGGAAGGTGAAGTCGTCGAAGCCGTTCATGCGCCGCAGGCTAGGGACACTCCCCTGACATCCTCTGTCAGTGAAGACGTGCATACTGGCCGCCATGCGCGCAAGCCGGCTGGTCGCCCTGCTTCTGCTGCTGCAGAACCGGGGGCGGATGACGGCCCGTCAGCTGGCCGAGGAGCTGGAGGTCTCCGTCCGGACGGTCTACCGGGACGTCGAGGCCCTCGGCGCCGCCGGCATCCCGCTGTACGGCGCCGCAGGGCACGCGGGCGGCTACCGGCTGGTCGACGGCTACCGGACCCGGCTCACCGGACTGACCGCGGCCGAGGCGCAGGCCGCGTTCCTCGCCGCGCTCCCCGGCACCGCCGCCGACCTCGGCCTCGGCGAGGCGCTCGCCGCCGCCCAGCTCAAACTGCGGGCCGCGCTCCCGGCGGACCTGCGCGAGCACGCCGGGCGGATCCAGGAACGCTTCCTGCTGGACGCCCCCGGCTGGTACGGCGGCACCGACCGGACGCCCCACCTGGCCGCGGTCGCGGCCGCGGTGTGGGCACGGCGGGCGGTTCTCCTGCGCTACCGGCGCTGGCGCGCGCCGGAGGAGATCGAGCGGCGGGTGCAGCCGTACGGGCTCGTGCTCAAGGCCGGCCGCTGGTACCTGGTCGCCGGCGGGCCGTCCGGGATCCGCACCTACCGGGTCGACCAGATCCTCGGACTCGACTCCCTGGACGAGGAGTTCGCCGTCCCCGACGGGTTCGACCTGGCCGCGCACTGGCAGGACCACCTGGCGGGATTCCGGGCCCGGCTGCACACCTCGGAGGCGCTGGTACGGCTCACCCCGGAGGGAGCCCGCCGGCTCGGCGTGACACCCGCGGGCGACGGCTGGACGGAGACCCGGGTGCCCATCGAGTCGATCGACCACGCCCACGGGGAGTTCCTGCGGCTGGGCGCCGACATCGAGGTCCTCGCCCCGGCGGAACTGCGCGACCGCATCGCCGGGACGGTACGGACCCTGGCCGCCCGCTACGGGCGCTGACTCAGGAACTGGCCAGCGAGAGCTTCACGGCGAACCCGAGGAACAGCGCCCCGGCCGCCGAGGTAGCCCCCGCCGCCAGCCGCCTGCGCCGGCGGAACGCGTCCGCCAGCCGCGTCCCGCTGAAGATCAGCGCGCTCAGGTACAGGAAGCTCGCCACCTGCGCGAAGGCCCCGAGGACGACGAACGACACCGCCGGGTAGGCGTACCCGGGGTCCACGAACTGAACGAAGAAGGCCACGAAGAACAGGATCGCCTTGGGGTTGAACAGGCTCACCACCAGCGCCCGCCGGAACGGCCGCTCGTCGGTCCCGACGGCCTCGGCGGCCTCCGCGACGCCCCGCTCCCGGCGCGTCCGCCACATCCCCCACGCCGCCCGCAGCATCCCGAGGGCGAGCCAGCTCAGATATCCGGCACCGGCGTACTTCACGATCCCGAACAGCACGGCGTTGGCCTGGAGCAGCGAGGCGACCCCGGCCGCCGACAGCGTCATCAGCACGGTGTCCCCGCACCACACCCCGGCCGCGGCGGTGTAGCCCGCGCGCACCCCGCGCCGGGCGGCGACGGAGAGGACGTACAGGGAGTTGGGTCCCGGAAGCAGGACGATCAGGACGAGGCCCGCGAGATAGGTGGGAAGGTCGACGACTCCGAACATGAGGACGAGTGTCGCATAGGGGTTTCCCGGTCAGAACGCGTCGGCCGGGACGTACGTCCCCCACACCTCCCGCAGCGCGCCGCACACCTCCCCCACCGTGGCCCGGGCCCGCAGCGCCTCCTTCATCGGGTACAGGACGTTGTCCTCGCCGCCGGCCGCCTTCTTCAGCGCGGCCAGGGCGTTCTCGACCGCCGGGCCCGCGCGCCCGGCCCGCAGACGCGCGAGCCGCTCCGCCTGCCGGGCCTCGATGGCCGGGTCCACCCGGAGCGCCTCGTACGGCTCCTCCTCGTCGAGCCGGAAGCGGTTGACGCCCACGACCACCCGCTCGCCGGCGTCGGTCTCCCGCGCGATCCGGTAGGCGTTGCGCTCGATCTCGCCCTTCTGGAAGCCGTGCTCGATCGCCGCGACCGCGCCGCCGAGCTCCTCGACCCGGCGCATCAGCCCGACCGCGGCCGCCTCCACGTCGTCCGTCATGCTCTCGACGGCGTACGAGCCCGCGAAGGGGTCGACCGTCGCGGTCACGTCCGTCTCGTGGGCCAGCACCTGCTGGGTCCGCAGCGCCAGCCGCGCGCTCCTGTCCGAGGGCAGCGCGAGCGCCTCGTCGAAGGAGTTGGTGTGCAGGGACTGGGTGCCGCCCAGGACGGCGGCCAGGGCCTGGACGGCGACCCGCACCAGGTTCACCTCGGGCTGCTGGGCCGTCAGCTGGACCCCCGCGGTCTGGGTGTGGAAGCGCAGCATCAGCGACTTGGGGTCACGCGCCCCGAACTCCTCCCGCATCACCCGCGCCCAGATCCGGCGGGCGGCACGGAACTTGGCGACCTCCTCCAGGAGGGTCGTACGGGCCACGAAGAAGAAGGACAGCCGGGGGGCGAAATCGTCGACGTCCATGCCCGCCGCCACCGCCGTTCGGACGTACGCGATACCGTCCGCCAGGGTGAAAGCGATCTCCTGCGCCGGGGACGCGCCGGCCTCCGCCATGTGGTAGCCGGAGACCGAGATCGTGTTCCACCTCGGGAGCCCGTCCCGGCAGTACCGGAAGATGTCGGCGGTCAGCCGCAGGGAGGGCCGGGGCGGGAAGATGTACGTCCCGCGCGCGATGTACTCCTTCAGCACGTCGTTCTGGACCGTCCCCCTCAGCTGGTCCCCCGTGATGCCCTGCTCCTCCGCCACCAGCTGGTACAGCAGCAGGAGCGGCGCCGCCGGGGCGTTGATCGTCATCGATGTGGACACCTGGTCCAGCGGGATCCCGCCGAACAGCACCCGCATGTCGTCGAGGGAGTCGATGGCCACGCCCACCTTGCCGACCTCGCCGCGGGCGAGCGGGGCGTCGGAGTCGTGGCCCATCTGGGTGGGCAGGTCGAAGGCGACGGACAGTCCGGTCGTGCCGTGCGCGATGAGCTGCCGGTAGCGGGCGTTGGACTCGGCCGCCGTGCCGAAGCCCGCGTACTGGCGCATGGTCCAGGGGCGGCCGGTGTACATGGACGGGTGGACGCCCCGGGTGAAGGGGTAGCTCCCCGGTTCGCCCAGTTGCCCGGCCGGGTCCCAGCCGTCCAGGGCCGCGGGCCCGTACACCGGCTCGACGGGCAGTCCCGACTCCGACTCACGCACCATGCCCACCACCATGCCGCTCCGTTCGCCCGGCGTCATCCGGGGGGAACATCTCAGGCATGCGGATGCGGAGATCGATCATCGCCCTGGCCGGCACGGCGGCCCTGGCGGCCCTGTGCGGCTGTACCGTGCGGACCCCGGACGCCCAGGACGGCAGGGCGCGCCCGCCGGTCCGTGCCGGAGTCACCGGGACGGCCCCCGCCCCGGACCCGAGCGGCACGGCCCCGGACGACAAGCCGAGCGCGGCCCGGACCCCCGGTACGCCGTCGCCCGCCCCGGCGGTGCGGTGGAGGCGCGGCGACTCGGGGCGGGACGTGCGGGAGCTCCAGGCCCGGCTGCGGCAGCTGGCCTGGCTCTTCGAGGGGCCCACGGGACGGTACGACGCGACCACCGAGGAGGCGGTGAAGGGCTTCCAGGGCAAGCGCGGACTGCCGCGGACCGGGACGACGGACACCGTCACCTGGGACCGGCTGGTCGGGATGTCGCGTGAACCGGGGCAGTGGGAGCTGTATCTGATGGGCGGTCAGCCCGCCTCGGCGCCCGACTCCCGGTGTCTGACCGGGCGGGTGCTGTGCATCGACAAGACGAGCCGGACCCTGCGCTGGATGATCGACGGACGGACCGTGTCGACGATGTCCGTGCGGTTCGGCTCGCAGTACACGCCCACCCGCGAGGGGGTGTTCCAGGTCTACTGGAAGTCCCGCGACCACGTCTCGACGCTCTACCACACGCCGATGCCGTACGCGATGTTCTTCAGCGGCGGCCAGGCGGTGCACTACTCGGCCGACTTCGCGGCCCGCGGCTACGCGGGCGCCTCGCACGGCTGTGTGAACGTACGCGACGAGGCGGCGGTCTCGGCGCTCTTCGCACAGGTGCGCAGCGGCGACAAGGTCGTGGTGTCCTGGTGAGTTCGGGGCGCGGGCGGGACCGGGGGAACGTGTCCCGCCCGCGCCAGGTGCACGAGCCGTAGGTACGGGGGGAACCCCGGCTCTGTGCGAAGGCCGATGACCAGTCGGCTCACTTGTTACTGCGTCGCGGCTCCCGAAAACGTCACACCCGGCGCGAAAAAAATTCTGGGGATGATGACGTCGCAGGTCAGAGGGGGCGTGCGGGCGCCGAGAGGTCAATGGTGGCCGGTGCGGCCGGAGCCGCCGTTCCCGCCGTTGTCCCCGCCGCCGTAGCCGCCGTAGCCGCCGTTCTGGGCGCCGCCGTCGTCGTCCGAGCCGGTGCCGCCGGAGTGGTCGTCGTCCTGGCCGTACCCGGTGCCCGGACCGACGGACAGCCCGGCCGACGCTTCGTCGTGACCGCCGCGGCCGGTACCGCTGTCGTCGTCGCCCCAGGAGTTCCGCTGGTCCGAGTCGTCCTGGCCGTCGCCCGTGGTCCGGCCGGAGCCGTTCTCCAGGACGTGCGCGCAGTACGTCGTCACCCGGGACCGGCCGCCGGCCAGGCCCTCCAGGGTGCGGCGGCGCTGGGTGCCCAGCGTCCGGCCGGCCTCGATCTCGCGGCAGGCCGAGGTCACGCCCTTCGGCCAGCCGCTCCGGGCGCCCGGTGCGGCGGAGGAGCCGTCGGTGCCCTTCGCGCTCCCGGTGCTGTCGCGGTCGGTGCCGCCGTCCGGCGCCACCGCGTCCGGGACGCCGCCGGAGGTGTCCGGGGAGGGCGAGGCCGACGCGCGGTCGGGGCTCGCGGCGCTGGAGACGGAGGCTCCGGGTTCGGGACCGGCCCCGTCGAAGGGGCTCGGCAGCACCCCGGTGCCGGCGGCCACCGCGACCCCGCCGAGCATGCCGACGGCCACCGCGGCGGCCAGCCCGAGCCGGAGCGGGCGGCTCCAACGGCGGTGTGCCCGTTCGCCGTTGCGATCGGCGCCGGTGCGGCCGCCGATGCGGACCAGTCCGGCGTCGCCCGGGTAGGCCGACGGGTGTGACGTACGCGACTGCGGTGACGCGTGGGACCCGGCGGGGGACTCACGGGCCGCACGGGCCTCACTGAAGGCCTTCAGGGCGGCCGCCTCACCGGGGAGCTCCTCGTCGGCCCGCAGCGGTTCGGCGCCCAGCGCGGAGAGCGCGGCCAGCGTTCTGGCGAGGCGTTCGGCCTGGTCATGGGCTTCCGGGGCGACAGCGTTCTCGGGTGACTCACCGCGCAGCAGACGCTCCGCCGTCTCGCGGTCGAGCCACCTGTCCTGCTTGTCGGCCATCACATGTCCTTCTGCGTCCGCGCGCTCGCTTGCGTCACACTCGCGGACGTTACCGCGCGCGAACGCGGCCCTCGCTGCGGAGGCAGGGCGTCGAGCACCCCGGCGGTCTCCGGGTCGTCGCCGAGCATCTCG
This sequence comes from Streptomyces sp. NPDC005811, assembly GCF_040630405.1. Lineage (NCBI taxonomy): Bacteria > Bacillati > Actinomycetota > Actinomycetes > Kitasatosporales > Streptomycetaceae > Streptomyces > Streptomyces sp. NPDC005811. The sequence continues at coordinate 37,873 of NZ_JBEXXK010000034.1, read as the reverse complement.
GCGAGCTTCTTCAGGCCGCGGTGCGCGGCGGTGCGGACGGCGCCGGGGCGTTTGCCGAGGGTCTCGGCGGCGGTCTTGGCGTCCAGGCCCATCACGACCCGCAGCACGACCGCCTCGGCCTGGTCCTGCGGGAGCCGGGCGATGAGATCGAGGGTGCGGCCGGTGGCGAGCGCCTCGATGGCCTCGCCCGCGGTGTCGCACTCGGCGGCCCGGCCGGTCAGCTCGGTCTCGTCGCCGCCGATCGCGGGGCGCCGGCCGCGCATCCGGATGTGGTCGAGCGCGCGGTTGCGGGCGATCCGGGCGGCCCAGCCGCGGAAGCGGTCCGCGTCACCGCCGAAGCGCTCCAGGTCACGGGCGATCTGCAGCCAGGCCTCGGAGGCCACGTCCTCGGCGTCGAGGTCGCCGACGAGTGTGCGCACGTATCCGAGGAGCCGCGGGTGCACCGCGCGGTACACCGCCCGGAAAGCGGTCTCGTCCCCGTTCTGTGCCGCAAGCACCGCGGCTGTCAGCTCCGCGTCGTCCCCCACGTCGTGGTTCCTCGGTCGGTCGATGGTCGCGGTCGAGACCGCTGGTCGTTGCGGTGGACCGCAGGTCGTTGCGGTGGTCTGCCGCTTGGCCGTCCGGCGCGAAAGGCACGTTACGACCTGAAAGCGTCGCCCGTCCATGTCCGTACAACATGCAACGAACTCGTGATCCCGTGGGGGACGGTCCCGGTCGGGCTCCGGGGTGTGACAGAAAACGCACTCCCGGCGCTGTAGGGAGTACGGGCCGCCGCGCGGTCCGTGCCGCGCGACGGCCGGGGTCTCTCCTGTGGGGGGTGGCGACCCCGGTCGTTGCCTCGGCCCTCTCACCGAGGGGCGGGCTACTGCTTCTTGGCGTTGCCCTTGGGGGTCTTCGCGGCCTTCTCCTGGCCCTTGCCGGTGGTGCCGTTGTTCCCGGCGCCGTTCCCGCTGCCGTTCTTCGCGGCCGCCGTCTGCGCCGCGCAGTACGCCTCGACGTTCTCCTCGCCGCCCGCCGCCGTCACCAGCCGCTGCCAGGCCGTGGAGTCCAGCGCCCTGCCCCGGTCCTCGACCTGCTCGTAGGCGCGGCAGTGGGCCGCGGTGTCCTTCGCGGTCACCGGGCGGTCCCGGTCGGCCGGGGCGGCCGGGGACGGGGTGAGCGAGGGCGCGGGCGGGCGGCTCTCGGTGGCGCTCGCGGACCGCTCCGGGCGCTTCGCCCCGGCAGAGTCGTCCCCGGCGGACCCGATCGCGGCGAACGCGACCCCGCCCAGGGCGAGGCTCGCGAGCGCGACGGAGAGCGTGGCCCGCAGCGAGCGGGCGGGGGACCGGCGGGTGCGGGGCCGCCAGTCGTCCCGGCGGCGGGTACGGGCCGTGTGCGCGCCCGCGTCCCGGGCGGCCCGGAAGGCGGCCACGGCCCGCAGCTCGCCCTCGCTGCCCGCGGGCGGGGCGACGGGGCCGCCCGCGACGCGCAGGACCTCGGCGAGCAGCGCCTCCAGTTCCTGGTCGACCGCGTCCGCCGCCGGGCCCGGCCCGGCCGGGTGCGGACGCCGACGGACCGGCTCCCCGCCGTTCAGCCGTTCACCCATGTCCGTTTCCGCCTCTGTCCCGTGCGTGCGTCTCCGCGTGCCTTTCGGCCTTGTCCGTTCATGTCGACTCCCCCAGCGTGCGGGGTCCGTCATCCGTCACACCTTCGCCGTTCGCGTCCGCGACGCCGAGCTGGCGGGCCAGGCGTTTCAGGCCGCGGTGGGCGGCCGTGCGGACCGCGCCGGGGCGCTTGCCGAGGACCCGTGCCGCGGTGGGGCCGTCCAGCCCCACGACGACCCGCAGCAGCACGGCCTCCGCCTGGTCCCGCGGCAGCCCCCGGACCAGTTCCAGCGCCCGCGCGGTGGAGAGCGACTCCAGCGCCTGGTCGTGCGTGGAGTGCGGACCGGGCAGGTCCATGACCACCTCGTGCTCCAGTACCGCCGCCCTCGGCCGCACCCGCAGCCGGCGCAGATGGTCCAGGGCCCGGTGCCGGGCGATGGTCGCCGTCCAGCCGCGGAACCCGGCGCCGTCGCCCTTGAACCGCCCGAGATCGCGGGCGATCTCCAGCCAGGCGTCGGAGGCCACGTCCTCGGCGTCGTCCCCGACGATCCCCCGCAGATAGCCGAGCAGGCCCGGCTGGACGATCCGGTACGCGACGGCGAACGCGGTCTCGTCGCCGTCCTGGGCCCGTGCCACGGCCGCGCCCAGCTCCCCGTCGTACGCCTGTGCGCGCCGGGGTTCCCCTCCCTGGCCCAAGACTGTCCTCGTTCGTACGGAATTCGCTGGGGGTGCACCCCCACGGTCTTCAGCGCCGGGTCGCACAGAAGTGTCACAGGGTGGGCCGTTCGCCCCGGTCAGGGGCGGGCCCTGCACCGCGTTCAGGCCGCCACCCGGCGCGCGCGGCCGTGCAGGGTGAGGTAGAAGGTCCGCAGGGACTCCTCGGGGGCACCCGTCTCGAAGCGGTTGACGACCTTGCCGAGCGGGTTCCAGACCCGGCCGTCGGGCATCCGCACCCCGACCGGCTGCCCGAACCAGCCGCGCTGCGGCTCGTCCAGGTCCACCCAGACCGCGCCCGCGCGGCGGACCAGCACCTCACCGACGTAGGCGCCCAGTCCCACGAGCGTGCCGTGGGCGCGCGCCCGGTCGGCGCCGCCCTTGCGCAGGCCGTCGGCCAGGAAGTCGACCAGGCGCAGGCTGGCCGGGGAGTAGTCCAGGGGCAGCCGGTGCCGTGTGCCGGCGCGCTCGACGAACGCGCCGGCGCACGCCCGCATGTCCGCCGCAGCGGTCCCGCGTTGCTCGTCCGTCCTGCTGCCCATGGGTCCCCGCCCCTTCGCTCGGCCCGCGGGGAACCGGCTCGGCTCCCCGCTGTCCCAGCGGACGGAGGCGCCGGAGCATCACAGCTCACGGACGTGTCGTCCGTCACGTCCGTCGCGTCCGTCACGTCCGCATGGCGTCCCGGCAGAGCAGCCGGAGCGATCCGTGGCCGCCGAAGCAGCGGCGCGCCTCGTCGACGGGGTCCCAGAGGCGGCCGTCGGGGGTGCGGATCCAGTGGTCGCCGCCGGCCGTCCACCACTCGGCGCCGGTGTGGCGGACGAGCACCTCACCGGCGTACGCGCCGAGGCCGCGCAGCACGTGCTCGACGGCCGGGTACGGGGTGTCCTCGGCGCGCAGGTCCTCGATGAACCGGTCGACGCGCCAGAGGCTCTGCGCGGAGTGGTCGAGGTACAGGCGGGCGCCCTCGCGCAGCGCGGACAGCGTGTCGGCCGCCCAGCGCACCGGCTTCGCGGCGGCCTGGGGCCGGGCGGGGAACGGGTGAGTCGTCCTGGTCATGTACGGGAGAGCGTGGCGCGGGCATGATCCGTCACGCGATTCCGGGCGCCTCCCCGGAACCGGCCCGGAACCCGCACAGGAGTGATGGTTCCGCGTCCCCCGCGCACTCCCTGTGCACTCCCCCGTGCCCCTTCGGGACGGGCGCGCAGCGCCCCGGCGGGTGGGGTCAGGTGCGGCCGCGGGCCCGGCGGGAGACCACCGCCCGGAGGATGCGGCGGCCCTCCGTGGAGACGTCCAGGGCGCGGCGCAGGCCGGCCGGGCCGTGGGTCGCGAGGAGTTCGAGGACGGTGATCTGGCGGCGCAGCTCGGCGGCGACCAGGGGCGGCATGCCCTCCGTACGGCCCGCGCGGCGGGAGTCGACCGAGTCGGCGTCCTCGGCCGGGTCGAGGAGGCGGTGTATCTGGAGCGAGGCGACGGAGCAGGCGTCGGCCCACACCCGTACCCCGGCGGGGGCCCGGCCCGCGGGGGCCGCGTCGAGCATCCGGCGGGCGAGCAGCGCCGCCTCGCCGCCGTTCTCGCCGGACTCCAGCTTGGCGCGTACCTGTTCGAGCCCGCTGTCCCAGTCGTCGTCCGCACCGGTCTCGGCGAGGCTCGCCCACAGCGGCCGCAGGATCCCGTCGTCCCCGCCGAGCAGCGGTACGCACCGGTCCAGACAAGCCAGCCCGCTGGCGGCCAGTCCGCGTTCGTCGGCCTGAGCGATCAGTTCCACCAGGCTCATCCACGTCTCCCTCGCCGGCGCGCCGCCCTCACGGAGCCCGCACTTTCCCTTACTGCGTGCGACGGAGGAAGACTGTCACAGAGTAGATTTTCAGCCAAGTGGTGATCGGCGGGCCGAAAAGCCCTGCCTCAGCCCAGCCGCCCCGCGAGGGTCCTGAACTGCGTCCAGGTGAGGGCCGGCCTGCGCGCGTCCCACAGCTTCTGCGAGGTGGCCCGCAACGGCATCCGGATCCCCGCCGCGACCTGGTCCTGGGTCTGGGAGTTCGCGAGGTCGCACCAGACGGCGAAGGCCCCGCCGAGGATCTGGGCGTCGTACGCCGAGGACACCGGGGTCGTCCCGCGCAGCACCCGCGGCGTCCACTGCTCGTAGATCCGCTGCCCCGTCGGATAGACGAAGGTCTGCGGCTCGCCGAGGACGTAGTACAGGTACTCGTCGTTGTAGTTGATCACCTTGCGCCCCGCGCCCAGGTACGCGGTCGGCACCCGCGCCCCGATCTCCTTGCCGGTCCAGTACGCGACCACCAGGTCGGAGGCCGGCTGCACGGCCGTGTTGCGGAAGAAGCCGTCGTTCCAGACCCACATGGTCCGCCGGTGGGCCCGGATCGTGTCGGCGCGGTCGTTGAGCCAGCCGGTCGTGAGGTCGGCGACGGTCGCGCCCGAGCCGTAGCGCTGCCGCGCGGCGGCGGCGAGCTGCGGGAAGGAGGCGGCCGGGTCCGACACGGTCAGCGCCTGGTACTCGTCGCCGCCGAGGTGCCACTGCCCGCCCGGGAAGAGGCCGGTGTACTCGTTCAGCAGCTCGTCGAGCAGCTTCGCGGAAGCCGCCTTGGAGATGTCGATCGCCCCGCGCCGCGCGACCCCGTTGACGTTGCGCAGCTGGAGTTCGGGGTGGGCGGCGAGGACGGCGCCCAGATGCCCCGGCGAGTCGATCTCGGGCACGACGGTGATGTGCCGGGACGCGGCGAGGTCGACGATCCGCTTCACCTGTGCCTTGGTCAGATGCTGCGCCGCGACGATCTCGGGATGGGTGTCGGACTCGATCCGGAAGGCCTGGTCGTCGGAGAAGTGCAGCTCGAACTGGTTGAACTTCAGGTCCCCCAGCTCCCGGACCCGGTCCTCGATCCAGCCCGGCGTGAAGTACTTGCGGGCGATGTCCAGCTGGAAGATCCGCTGCGGCTTGGCGGGCGCGTCCTTCACGACGCCCTCCGGAGCCGTACCGCCCTTGCGGACCTCCTGCTTGAGCGTGCGCGTCCCGTAGAACACCCCGGCGTCGGAGGGCCCGCTGACGGTGACGCGCCCACCGCGCACGGTCATCGAGTACGACTCCGCGCCGCCGCTCCCGCCGAGCGTCAGCCGCAGATCCCCGGACCGGCTGTCGCTCTTCTGCCCGGCGTACGCCATCCCCAGCTCACCGGCGATCAGCCGGCCCTCGTCGGCCAGCCGCGGGTCGGTCACGACCACCCGGTGCCCGGCGGCGGGCCGCCAGCCGGGCCCGCGCGCCGCCGTGAAGCCCCGGACGGCCGGGATCGTGCGCGGGGCGGTGGACAGCGGGTACGTACGGGTCGGAGTGGGGCTCGCGGACGGCGCGGCGGCGACGCCGGACCGTTCACCGCTGGAGGTACCCCCGGAGGTCCGCGCCGCCGCCGATGCGGTGGGCGTGCCGTCGTCCCCGCCGGAGGCCCACAGCCCCACCCCGACCCCGAGGGCGGCGACCAGCCCGCCGGCTATCAGGGCCCGCAGGGCGACCTGCTCCCTGGCCTTCTTCCGCGGCGCGCGACGCCGATGCCTGTGCCTGCTCATCCCGCCCACCGTACGTCTCCCGGGTGACGGGAGCGCGCCGACCGGGTCACCGAACGCGTCACCGAACGGTCACCGAGAGAGTCCACCAAGGGTTCCGAAACTCTCTCGTTCGAGTGAAATTCGGGCAAGCGACGGACACCGGATGACCACTCCCGATAACGTTGCAGCACACCTTTCACCGCATCCCCTGCCACATCACTCGTGACGCGAGGATCCACGCTGTCTGCGCACCGTCCCCACCTCACCGGCCGCCTTCCGATACCGGCGCAGACCCGGACACCCCCGGCCACCCTGGTGGACACCTTCAACGCCGTCCCGGCCGAAGAGGCCCTCGAATCCCTCCTCACCTGCCTGAACAGCCTCTGCTGGGCACGCAGGGTCGCGGACCACCGCCCCTACCCCACGGTCGACGCCCTCCTCGCCGCGTCCGACGAGGCGGCCTACGACCTCGCGCCCGCCGACCTCGCCGAAGCGCTCGCGGCGGAGTCCCTGCCCGCCCTCCCGGCCGACGCCTACGAGGCCGCCCACCTGGCCCTGGACGCGGCCCACGCGGCCTACGAAGCCCGGTTCGGCCACGTCTTCGTCATCTGCCTCGACGGCGTCCCCCCACGCGAAACCCTGGACGTGGTCCTGGAAAGCATCCGGTCACGATTGACAAACGATCCGGAGGACGAACGGGTGGTGGCAGCAGAAGAACTCCGCCGCCTGGCAAGGCAACGCCTACTGGAGGCGCTCAGGGGCGCGGGGCTGTGATCGATGTGCGGCTACCGCCGCGTGGGCGCGACCAGCCACAACGAACCCGCACCCGGCACGGAACAGCACAACCCCCCACAGACACCGCACGGCTCACCCATACGCGTGCCAGTTTGATCACACCGGTAGGCCCGCTGTAAGCCCAGCGCCGCGGCGTGGCTACGATGCTGGGGGCCGGTGGACCGTACCCGGCCGGGCCCGTCCGACAGCACAAGCCGGCAGGCCCCAATCCCCGCTCCCGGAGGGTTCTTCCGTGCCGGCTGGAACGCTGTACCGCGGCCGGGAAGGAATGTGGTCCTGGGTGGCTCACCGAGTCACCGGCGTCCTCATCTTCTTCTTCCTGTTCGTACACGTGCTGGACACCGCTCTCGTGCGTGTCTCCCCCGAGGACTACGACAAGGTCGTAGCCACGTACAAGACCCCGATCGTCGCCGTCCTCGAGTACGGCCTGGTCGCCGCCATCCTCTTCCACGCGCTCAACGGCCTGCGTGTCATCGCCGTCGACTTCTGGTCGAAGGGCCCGCGCTACCAGAAGCAGATGCTGTGGAGTGTCGTCGGCATCTGGGTCGTGCTGATGCTCGGGGCGATCTACCCCGTCCTCGGCCACGCCGCTCGTGAACTGTTCGGGAGCTGAGACCGATGGCCACCACTGAAACCACCGCGTCCGGGATCGGCCCCGTCGAGGGCCCCTCGATCTACAACGTCGACAACCCGGCGCCCCTCATCGAGGCCCCGCGCAAGCGCACCAAGAAGACCCCGCGCTCGACCCGCGGCAACTTCGAGATGGCCGCGTGGCTGTTCATGCGGCTGTCCGGCGTCGTGCTGGTCGTCCTGGTCATCGGCCACCTGCTGATCCAGCTCGTGCTGGACGGCGGCGTGTCGAAGATCGGCTTCGCGTTCGTGGCCGGCCGCTGGGCGTCCCCGTTCTGGCAGGTCTGGGACCTGCTGATGCTGTGGCTCGCGATGCTGCACGGCGCGAACGGCCTGCGCACGGTCATCAACGACTACGCGGAGCGCGCGAACACCCGGCTGTGGCTGAAGGGCCTGCTCTACACCGCCACGGTGTTCACCATCCTGCTGGGCACGCTGGTGATCTTCACCTTCGACCCGAACATCCGCTAGGCACGGGGTTACGAGACTCATGAAGATCCACAAGTACGACACCGTCATCGTCGGCGCGGGCGGCGCCGGCATGCGCGCCGCCATCGAGTCGACGAAGCGCAGCCGCACCGCCGTGCTCACCAAGCTCTACCCCACCCGCTCCCACACGGGCGCCGCGCAGGGCGGCATGGCCGCCGCGCTGGCCAACGTGGAGGAGGACAACTGGGAGTGGCACACCTTCGACACGGTCAAGGGCGGTGACTACCTGGTCGACCAGGACGCCGCCGAGATCCTGGCGAAGGAGGCCATCGACTCCGTCCTCGACCTGGAGAAGATGGGCCTGCCGTTCAACCGGACCCCGAACGGCACGATCGACCAGCGCCGCTTCGGCGGGCACAGCCGCAACCACGGCGAGGCCCCGGTCCGCCGCTCCTGCTACGCGGCCGACCGCACCGGTCACATGATCCTCCAGACGCTGTACCAGAACTGTGTGAAGGAGGGCGTGGAGTTCTTCAACGAGTTCTACGTCCTCGACCAGCTGATCACCGAAGAGGACGGCGTCAAGAAGTCCGCCGGTGTGGTCGCCTACGAGCTGGCGACCGGCGAGATCCACGTCTTCCAGGCGAAGGCCGTCATCTACGCCTCCGGCGGCTGCGGCAAGTTCTTCAAGGTGACGTCGAACGCGCACACGCTGACCGGTGACGGCCAGGCCGCGGTCTACCGGCGCGGGCTGCCGCTGGAGGACATGGAGTTCTTCCAGTTCCACCCGACCGGCATCTGGCGCATGGGCATCCTGCTGACGGAGGGCGCCCGCGGTGAGGGCGGCATCCTCCGCAACAAGGACGGCGAGCGCTTCATGGAGAAGTACGCGCCGGTCATGAAGGACCTCGCGTCCCGTGACGTCGTCTCCCGCTCGATCTACACCGAGATCCGCGAAGGCCGCGGCTGCGGCCCCGAGGGCGACCACGTCTACCTGGACCTGACGCACCTTCCCCCGGAGCAGCTGGACGCCAAGCTCCCGGACATCACCGAGTTCGCGCGGACGTACCTCGGTATCGAGCCGTACACGGACCCGATCCCGATCCAGCCCACCGCGCACTACGCCATGGGCGGCATCCCGACCAACGTCGAGGGTGAGGTCCTGTCGGACAACACCACCGTCGTGCCGGGCCTGTACGCGGCCGGCGAGGTCGCGTGCGTCTCCGTCCACGGCGCCAACCGCCTCGGCACGAACTCGCTGCTGGACATCAACGTCTTCGGCCGCCGGGCCGGCATCGCCGCGGCGGAGTACAGCCAGCGGACGGCGGGGTTCGTCGAGCTCCCGGAGAACCCGGCGCAGCTCGTCGTGGACCAGATCGAGAGCCTGCGCGCCTCCACCGGCACCGAGCGGGTGGCGACGCTGCGCAAGGAGCTCCAGGAGACCATGGACGCGAACGTCATGGTGTTCCGCACGGAGCAGACGATCAAGACGGCGGTCGAGAAGATCGCGGAGCTGCGCGAGCGCTACAAGAACGTCTCGATCCAGGACAAGGGCAAGCGTTTCAACACGGACCTCCTCGAGGCGATCGAGCTGGGCAACCTGCTCGACCTGGCCGAGGTCATGGCGGTGTCGGCCCTCGCCCGCAAGGAGTCCCGCGGCGGTCACTACCGCGAGGACTACCCCAACCGCGACGACGTCAACTTCATGCGGCACACCATGGCGTACCGCGAGGTCGGCGACGACGGCACGGATTCCATTCGTCTCGACTACAAGCCGGTCGTCCAGACCCGCTACCAGCCGATGGAGCGTAAGTACTGATGGCAACCCCTGTTCTGGACAAGGTCGAGGCGGAGGCCGCGGCGTCCCCCTACATCACGGTCACCTTCCGGATCCGCCGCTTCAACCCGGAGGTCTCGGCCGAGGCGGTCTGGGAAGACTTCCAGCTGGAGATCGACCCGAAGGAGCGCGTCCTCGACGGTCTCCACAAGATCAAGTGGGACCTGGACGGCACGCTGACGTTCCGCCGTTCCTGCGCCCACGGCATCTGCGGCTCGGACGCGATGCGGATCAACGGCAAGAACCGTCTCGCGTGCAAGACGCTGATCAAGGACATCAACCCCGAGAAGCCGATCACGGTCGAGGCCATCAAGGGCCTGACGGTGCTCAAGGACCTCGTGGTCGACATGGACCCGTTCTTCCAGGCGTACCGCGACGTCATGCCCTTCCTCATCACGAAGGACACGAACGAGCCGACCCGCGAGCGCTTCCAGACGGCGGAGGACCGCGAGCGCTTCGACGACACGACGAAGTGCATCCTCTGCGCGGCCTGCACGTCCTCGTGCCCGGTCTTCTGGAACGACGGCCAGTACTTCGGCCCGGCGGCCATCGTCAACGCGCACCGCTTCATCTTCGACTCGCGTGACGAGGCCGGCGAGCAGCGCCTGGAGATCCTGAACGACCGCGACGGCGTCTGGCGCTGCCGCACCACGTTCAACTGCACGGACGCCTGCCCGCGCGGTATCGAGGTCACCAAGGCGATCGCCGAGGTGAAGAAGGCGCTGATCACGCGCCGCTTCTGACCCGCGTTCCCGTACGTCCACGAGGGCCCCGTCTCCCGGTTCCAGCACCGGGGGCGGGGCCCTCGGGCGTTCAAACACCACGATCGGGTGAACGTGATCAAGAGGGACAACGCGGTGGCGTCCGGCCTACGATGATGCTCTCGACACCAGCCCACAGGAGGCGCCAGATGTCCTCAGCAGCTGTCGAGCGGCCCCGAGAGAACCGGCCGCTGATCGCCGAGGCGAACCTCATCATGGAGAGTCTTCCTGGCCGCCGCGTCGAGATCATCGGAGGCCAGATCCTCGTGAGCCCAGCACCGGACGGCCCGCACTCCGAAGCCCTGATGCTGTTCGCCGTTCCTTTCCTGCAACTCGGTCTGGTGCGCGCGCTTCCGGGCATCGGCCTCTGGCTGCCGACAGGACCGGAGGACTATGTGATCCCCGACCTGTCGGTGGTCGATGACGACTACCGCGACCACCGGGTCGAGAACAGTTGTTACGACCCGGCCTGCTTCCGGCTCGTCATGGAGGTGACCTCCAGCAACTGGAAAACCGACCTCCGGGCGAAGGTCACGTCCTACGCGAGGGCCGGGATCCCCGTCTACGTCATCATCGACCGTCGGCATCAGCGCCTCCACGTCCTCACCGACCCGGTCCGGGACAGCTACACGACCCACCACATCCACACCGCGGGCGAGTCGGTCACCTTGCCCGAATCGATCGGCGGCAAGGTCGTCCTGGACGTGAGCCGGCTGCTGGAGGCCGGACGCCCGGAGACAGAGGACTGACCCCCGTCACCAGGACGCGTACCACTCCGGATCCCCGCTGCCCAGGCGGCGGCGCAGATAGTCCTCCAGGTTGTTGGCCACCCAGCGGCGGCTGTCGCTCTCGTGCTCCCAGACGAAGACGTCCGGCCGCTCGGGCTTCACGACGAAGCCGAAGAGGTCGCCCCCCGCGCTCTCGCCGAAGAGCAGCAGCGGATCGAACGGCATGTAGAGCTCCCGGAAGTCGGCCGAACTCCTGAACTCCAGGTTCCGGTCCACGACCTCGCCGACGGAACAGATGATCCCGGTGCCGTACTTGTCCCGGGCCCCGTCCGCCGCACTCCAGAACTCCTTCAGCGCCGCGGGCAGCGGATGCCCCAGCACCACTTCCGCCACCCGCATCTGCTCCTCGCATCCGGGACCGTCGGCGAGGTCCACGTCCGACGACAGCGAGGAGATGAGCTCGGTCCACATACGGTGATCCTTCATGGTTCAGAAGACGCCCTGACCCGGGGTCAGGATTCCGTTCGGGTCGTACGTGTGCTTCGCCCGCTCGAAGGCGGGCCAGGCGGCACCGAAGTGGGTCCGCCAGTCGTCGCGGGTGAGCCGCATGCCGCCCACCGGGTACCGGGTGCCGCCGGCCGCGACGACGGTGTCGTAGGCGGCGCGGTTGGCCGCCAGGGCGCGGTCGACGGCGGCGGTGTCGTCCGGCGGGACGGTGCGCAGGAAGTCGAAGAGATGGAAGACGTCGTCGTCGGGGGTGCGCAGGAGCGGCGTCCTGAAGTGCTCACGGAGGAGAGGGTAGAAGAGGACCACGCCGCCGGGTCCCAGGGTGTCGGGGGTGAGCGCGTCCAGGAGCGGGGCGGCGAGGGCGGCGGCGGACCGGCCGGGGAACATCAGGTCGAGCCAGGGATGGGCGTACGCCCACAGGCCCGACTCCTTCAGCACGGCGACGAAGGGAGCGATGCGGTCCAGGAAGTCGTAGTAGGCGCGGTCGGTGCGGTTCACGGTCGCGGGGTCGTGGCGCAGGCCCCGCAGCAGGACCGTGTCGTCGGGCTCGGGCCCGACCGGTGGACCGTAGGCCACGGCTTCCAGGATGTACACGCGGAACGCGCCCTCGGCGTCCGCGGAGACCTGGCCCTCCACGTAGGCGAAGCGGCCCTCCCGCACCAGGAGGCGCTGGTCCTCCAGGAAGGTGTCCAGGTCGTCGTAGGTCAGCAGGTAGTGGCGTACGGTCGCGGGCGCGGGGACGAGCCGTACGGTCGCCTCGACGATGACCGCGCACTGCCCGAGGCCCGCCAGCACGGCGTGGAAGAGGTCGGGGCGGCGGGTGGGCGAGCAGCGGACCAGTTCGCCCGCGCCGGTGACGACCCGGAGCTGGGTGACGTTGTCGACCTGGGCGCCGTGCTGGTGGCCCTGGCCGCCGAGGCCGCCCACGGACAGGGTGCCGCCGACCGAGAGTTCGAGGTAGTCGGTGAGGACGGGCGGGGTGAGGCCGTGGGCGAGCGTGGCCCGGGCGACCGCGCTCCAGCGGGCGCCGCCGCCGACGGTGACCGTGGTGCTGCCGGAGTCCAGGGCGCCGATGTCCGCCAGGGTCGCGGTCTCGATGACCAGACCGCCCCGCGTCTGCGCCTGTCCGAAGGCGGCGTGTCCCTGGCCGCGCGGTGCGACGGGCAGCCGGTGGTCGTTGCAGAAGCGGATCATGGTGACGACGTCATGGACCGAGCCCGGGCGCAGGACGGCCGAGGGGCGGTGGTGCACGAGGTGGCCGAAGTCGTCGGCCGCGGCGGTGAGGGAGGCGTCGTCCGTGACGAGGGTGCCGTCCAGCCGGGGGATCCTGGCCAGTCCGGCCGGCGGGGCGCCCGTCCCCGGCGAGGTCGCGGCCCAGCTCCTGGCGGTGGGGTCGAAGCCGATGACGGTGGCTCCGGCGAGTGTGACCCCGTGTAAGACGGTGCGCCGTGACGGTGTGCGGGACATGCGGATGCCACCTCTCGAGCTGCGCGAACTCCTCAAATCCGCGCCAGCCTAGGACAGTTCACCGCCGGCGTGCGGGGATTTCGCGCCCCGGTCCACACCGGAGGGGGTACGGCGAGGGCCCCGCTCCTCGAAGGACTCGCAGGAGGGGGCCCTCGCCGTACGGGGCGCCTTGGGCTCAGCCGCGCAGGACGCGGCCCTGGCTGTCGGTGCGGTCGTTGCTCGTGAGGAACAGGATGCCGTCGATCAGGGCCCAGAAGCCCAGGCCGCCGCAGGTCAGGAGCTGGGCGATACCGACGCCGACCGAACCGACGTAGAAGCGTCCGATGCCGAGGGTGCCCAGGAAGAGCTGGAGGATACCGGCGACGATCTTCGACTTGTCGGAGTACGGGCGGCCGAGCGGGTCGACGCCGTAGGGGGCCTCGGGGGTGGGGACGGTCATGAGAACTGCTCCTGGGATGACTTCGGGTGACCGGGGCCTGCCGGCTCCGGACGGGGACTCCAGGAGGGATGCGACGTACTGCTCCTGCGCGTCGACAGACGTCGACGACCACGTCCGTTCACGGTGTCGACCGCGCCCGAACGTCCCCCTGGTTTTGTGAGAGTAAAGAGACCAGTGGGGCGAAAGGGAGTAGCGGGGACTGATCGTTCCTGTTCCGTGATCAAAATCCGCCAACTCCGCAATCTTTTCGGACGTCCGGCGGGCGAATGGTGAGCCAGGAGGGGTGAAACCGTGTCAGTCGCGCCTAGAAGACATTCCGGACGATCATCCAGGTCACCGCGACCCCGAGCACCGCGGCCACTCCACGGCCGCCGAGCGTCGGCCGCCAGCTCCGGCCGTGCAGGCCCTCCCAGGCCCAGCGGGCGAGCAGGGCGAGGGCGAAGGGCGAGGCGAGCAGCAGGACCCGGTTGTCCAGCCAGGCCTGCGTGAAGTGACCGTGCATCAGGTCGTAGACCATGCGGGTGCCGCCGCAGGCGGGGCAGAGCAGGCCGGTGACCAGCCGGAACGGGCACTGCGGGAGCAGATGGCCCGGCTGGTGGGGGTTGGTGCCGTAGAGATGGGCGGAGCCCGCCGCGCTGGCGGCCAGCACCACGAGGGGTGCCGCCGCGGGGTGGCGCAGCGCGGACGGGCGCTCCGCATCAGCCACGCAGGACCCGCCCGTTGCCGTCCGTGGTGTTGTTGCCCGTCAGGAGCATGATCCCGTCGACCAGCGCCCAGATGCCGAGGCCGCCGCAGGTGAACAGCTGGGCGAGGCCTATGCCGACGTGGCCGATGTAGAAGCGGCCCACGCCCAGCGTGCCCAGGGTCAGCTGGAGGACACCCGCGACGATCTTGGACTTGTCGGAGTAGGGCCGCCCGTAGGGGTCGTAGCCGTACGGGGCGTGGGGGTCGCCGGTGTAGGTGCCGGGCGGCACATAGCCGGGGGCGGGGTAGCCGGCCTGCGGCGGGTAGCCCGGCTGGGGCTGGCCCGGCTGCGGGTAGCCGTAGGGGCCGGGCTGACCGCCGGGCTGGGGCGCGCCGTACGGGCCGGGGGCGCCGGCGTTGGGGTAGCCGTACCCGGGCTGGGGCGGCTGATGGGGCTGCTGCGGCTGTTCGGACAAGGCGAGTTCTCCCCGTGGTCGGATGAGCGGAAAATCTGCGTGCAATGTGGGTGCACGTCATCTTGCAGCAGAAAACAGGACCCGGAGAAGCCGGGGGTGGTCAAGACGGGACACCTTCGAGCGGCGATCACCAATTCGCGAACATCGCCGACCTATTCTGACGGTATGTCAGATGACGAGTCCTACGAACTGCTCGGGTTCGACAACGTCCTGCTGCCCGTCGGCGACCTCGCCGAGGCCCTGCGGTTCTACGAGCGGGCCGGGTTCCCGGTGGCGTTCCGGTTCGACGAGGGCGGGATCGCGCTGCTGAAGGTCGGGGACGAGACACCCGGGATCCTGCTGCGGCAGGAGGAGGCCCTGGGGCACCGGCCGCCGCCCTGGGCGACCCCGCGTCTGTGGCTGGAGGTGCCGGACGCGCGCGTGGCGGCACGGCGGCTGGCCGACGCCGGGATCGCGCCGCTCGATCCGCCGTTCTCCGTGGCGACGGGCTGGACCGTCGAGGTCGCCGACCCCTGGGGGAACGTCCTCGGGTTCGCCGACTACACCAAGCGGCCGGAGCTGGGCCGGAGGCCGTGACGCAGGTCCCATCCGGCGCGTCTTGAACACGTTCAAAACTGAGCTACAGTCATCCCTGTCAGCGTTTTGAACGCGTTCAACAAGGGGGACGCCATGGATCGCACCGTCATCGCCTACGTCATCTACCTGGCCGTCAGCATCGGTCTGACCGTCTGGGTCGCCCGCACCCTCAGCCAGAACGGAAGGGTCTTCCTCTCCGACGTCCTCCAGGGCAACGAGAAGCTCGCCGACGCCGTCAACCACCTCCTCGTGGTCGGCTTCTACCTCGTCAACCTCGGCTTCGTCGCCCTCTACCTGAGCGGCGACGACACCATCGAGGACACCCGCGGCATCTTCGAGGCCCTGTCCACCAAGCTGGGCGTGGTGCTGCTGGTGCTCGGCGTGATGCACCTGGGCAACGTGTACGTGCTCAACCGGATCCGGCGCCGGGGGGTCATGGAGCGGGAGCAGCTCCCGCCGGTCGCCCCGCAGGGCTGGACCGCCCCGCAGGCGGGGGCGTGACGGCCGTGACCACCACGGCCACGGACGGCGACCGGGACACCACGGGGGTCCCGGTCCGCCGGCTCACCGTCCTCTACGACGCCGACTGCGCGCTGTGCGCCTTCGTCCGCGACTGGCTGGTCCGGCAGCCGCAGCTCGTCCCGCTGGAGCCGGTCGCGGCCGGATCCGCCGAGGCGGCCGCCCGCTTCCCAGGGCTCGACCACCGCGCCACCCTGGAGGAGATCACCGTCGTCGGTGACGGCGGCCAGGTATACCGGGGCGCCGCCGCCTGGATCGTCACCCTGTGGGCGCTGCGCGAGCACCGGCCGCTCGCCCACCGGCTGAGCACCCCCGCGGGCGCGAGGCTCGCCAAGGGCGCGGTGCTGGCCGCCGCCAAGTGGCGCGCGGCCTCGCGCAAGGAGGCGGGCTGGGGCGGCGGCGCGTACTACGGGGCCGACGGCTGGTCCTTCGACCCCCGGCACGGCTGGACCTACACCCCGCCCTCCTGTGCCGACGGTTCCTGCGCGACTGACTAGGCTCTCTGTCCGTGTCCGCCATGAACGAGTCCGCCGACGAGGGCCACGCCGAGCCCGCTCCCCCGGCCGAGCCCCGTGAGCCGTCCCCCGCGACCGGCTCGAAGTCCGAGCAGACCCGCGCGCTGATCCTGGAGACGGCCATGCGGCTGTTCCAGGAGCGCGGCTACGACAAGACGACGATGCGGGCCATCGCCCAGGAGGCCGGGGTCTCGGTAGGGAACGCCTACTACTACTTCGCCGGCAAGGAGTGGCTGATCCAGGGCTTCTACGACCGTCTCGCGGCCGAGCACCGCGAGGCGGTCCGCGAGCTGCTGGCGACGGAGACCTCCCTGGAGGCCCGGATGGCGGGCGTGCTGCGGGTCTGGCTGGACGTGGCGACGCCGTACCACGAGTTCGCGGTGCAGTTCTTCAAGAACGCCGCCGACCCGGACAGCCCGCTCAGTCCCTTCTCGGCCGAGTCGGAGCACGCGCGCGTGGAGGCGATCGCCGTCCACAAGGAGGTCCTCGCGGGCTCGAAGGCGAAGGTGCCCGAGGAGCTGCGCGAGGTGCTGCCCGAGCTGATGTGGCTCGCGCAGATGGGCCTCGTCATGTACTGGATCTACGACCGGACGGAGGGCCGCGAGCGCAGCTACGGGCTCGCGGAACGGGGCGCGCGCCTCACCGCGCGCGGTGTGGCGCTGGCCCGGTTCCGCGTCCTGCGGCCCCTCGTCCTGGAGATCCACGAACTCTTCACGGACTTCCTGCCCGGCATGACCAACGCCCTGCCGGACCCGCGGAAGAAGAAGCGCGGTTAGCCGCTAGTTGACCTCCGACATCTCCGCCAGTTCCACGTCGTGGACCAGCGGCTCGGTGCCGACGCTCACCTGACGGGCCTGGGTGGTGTACGACACCGCCGTCGTCGACAGCAGATAGGTGCCCGGCGCCGGGACGGAGAGGATGTAGGAGCCGTCGGCCAGGGACGTCACCTGGTCCAGCAGGCGGCCGCCCTTGGACAGCAGGGCCACCGCGGCGTTCTCCACCGGGTCGCCGGCCGGGTCGCGGACGAAGCCGTGGACCACCGACGCGGGACCGTCCGCCGAGCCGGCGGAGGGAATGACGTCCTCCTCCTTCGGCTCGACCGCGAGATGCGGCAGCCGCTTCTCCAGCCAGGCCGGCAGCCACCAGTTGGAGGCGCCCAGCAGATGCATCGCGGCCGGCACCAGCGCCGTACGGAGGATGAACGCGTCCAGGGCGACGGCCGCCGCGAGGCCCACACCGGCCATGGCCGCGCCCGCGTCCCCGCTGAGGACGAACGCGAGGAACACACAGACCATGATCAGGGCGGCGGAGTTGATGACCCGGCTGGTCTCGGCGAGGCCGACGCGCACCGCGCGCGCGTTGTCGCGTGTGTGCACCCACTCCTCGTGCATGCGGCTGACCAGGAACACCTGGTAGTCCATGGAGAGGCCGAAGAGCAGGGACAGCATGATGACGGGCAGGAAGGCGTTGATCGGGCCCTCCTTGCCGAGGCCGAGCAGCTCCAGGCCCCAGCCCCACTGGAAGACGGCGACCAGGACACCGAACGAGGCGGCGGCCGCGATCAGGTTCATCACGGCGGCGGTCAGCGGCACCACCAGGGAGCGGAAGGCGATCAGCAGGAGCAGGAAGCCCAGGCCGATGATCGTCGCGACGAAGAGGGGCAGCCGGTCGCCGGTGACCGTCGCGAAGTCCTTGGAGACCGCCGTGACCCCGCCGACGTGCGCCTTCACCCCCGCCGCCGGGATGACGTCGTCCCGCAGCCGGTCGATGAGGCTGTCCGTCTCCCGCGACTGGGGCGAGGTGGTGGGGACGACCTGGATGACGGTGACGCCCTGCGCGGGCGGCAGCGCGGCCGCCTGGGCCACGCCCGGCGCGTCCTCGATGCCCCGGACGAGCGCGGTCGTGTCGGTGCCCTCCACGACGACCTGGAGCGGGCCGTTGAAGCCCGGCCCGAAGCCCTCGGCGAGCAGGTCGTAGGCCTTGCGGGTGGTGGTGGAGGCGTCGTCGTTGCCCTGGTCGGTTGCGCCCAGGTGCAGGGACAGCACGGGCAGGGCGAGGACGGCCATGACGACCAGCGCGAGCACGGCGACGGTCCGGGGGCGGCGCTGCACCTCCGTCGACCAGCGGACCGCCGGACCGCTCGTCCGCTCCTCCTCCGGGCCCTCGGCCGCCAGGCGCCTGCGCTGCTTGCGGCTGAGCACCCGCGTGCCGAGGAAGCCCAGCAGGGCGGGCAGCAGGGTGGTGGCGGCGAGGACGCTGAGGACGACCGTCAGCGAGGTGCCGACGACCACGCCGTCCAGGAAGCGCAGGTTCGTCACCAGCATGCCGGCCAGGGCGATACAGACCGTGCCGCCCGCGAACAGCACCGCGCGGCCGGAGGTGTTGAGGGCGGTGACCGCCGAGTCCTCCGGTGCCACACCGCGCAGGATGCCCTTGCGGTGGCGGGTGACGATGAACAGGGCGTAGTCGATGCCGACGCCCAGGCCGATCAGGGAGGACAGCAGCGGCGCCAGGTCGGGGATGTCGGTGACATGGCTGAGCAGCTGGGTCGAGAACAGTCCGGTGCCCACGCCGAAGACCGCCACGGCGAGCGGCAGCAGCATCGCGAAGAGCGAGCCGAAGGCGAGGAACAGCACGATCGCGGCGGCGACCAGACCGACCATCTCGGCGAGGCCGGTGGGCGGTTCCTGGACGCGCTGGATGGCCTGGCCGCCGATTTCGACCTCCAGGCCGGCGCGCCCGGCGTCCCGCGCGGTGTCGACGACGTCCTGGACGAGTTCCTTGGGCACGGCGTTCGCCTGGTCGGCGAAGGTGATCTGGGCGTACGCGATGCGCCCGTCCCGGCTGATCTGCCCCGCGCCCTGCTCGCCGGCGTAGGGGCTGGTGACCCCGCCGACGCCCTTCATGTCCGCGATCCTCTCCAGCGCGGGCTGGATCAGGGAGCGTACGTCCTGGTCGCGGACGCTGCCCTCGTCGACCTTCCAGACGACGGTGTCGGTGTCGCCCGCGCGCGCGGGGAACGCCTTCTCCATCAGGTCGTACGCCTTCTTGGAGTCCGTGTCGGGGAGGGAGAACACGTTCGCGTAGTCCGTGCCCGCCGTCGAGGCCGAGAACCCCAGCCCGAACAACGCCCCCACCCAGAGCAACAGGACCACCAGCCGATGCCGGTAGCACCAGCGTGCCAATGCCGCCACGATGCGCAACTCCTCACTCACAGTCGACGGGTCCCCCGGGCCCTGGACCCAAGGATCGGGGGCGTCGCGCACACGGGGACATCGCAGGGCCATGACTCTCAAGGAACTCCAAAGGGGGAACCGGCCCGTGGGCCGGCGGGGCCACCGATACTGGGGGCATGTCGACGGCCCCCGGCACCGTGCTGGTCGTGGAGGACGAGCCGAGCATCGCGGACGTCCTCGCCATCGCGCTGCGCTACCACCGCTTCGAGGTCATGACCGCGGGCACGGTCCGTGAGGCCCTCGCCCTCGCCGACCGCACCCGGCCCGACGTCGCGCTGCTCGACGTCATGCTGCCCGACGGCGACGGCCGGGCGCTCGGGCGGGAACTGCGCGGGCGGCGGCCCGACCTGGCGCTGGTGTTCCTCACCGCGCGCGACGCGCCGGCCGAGATCGTCGGCGCGCTCGGCTTCGGGGACGACTACATCACCAAGCCGTTCGACATCGACGTGGTGATCGCCCGGATCACCGCGGTGCTGCGCCGCACCCGCCCGGCGGACGTCCTGCCGCAGCGCCCTCCGCTGCGCTACGGCGAGCTGGAGCTGGACGAGACGACGTACAGCGTGCGCCGCGCGGGCCGCTCGGTGGAGCTGACCCCGACGGAGTACGCGCTGCTGCGCTTCCTGGTGCGCAACGGCGGCCGGATCGTGCCCAAGGAGCAACTCCTGCGCCATGTCTGGCAGTACGAGCACACCCCGCCGGAGTCGACGGTGGTCGAGACCTACATCAGCTATCTGCGGCGCAAGCTGGACACCCTGGGCCCGCCGGTGATCACCACCCGGCGGGGCGTGGGGTACGGACTGGCATGAGGAGGCCGCGGGCCCTGCGGTGCGGGCGGGGCATGCACTCGCTGCGGGTGAAGCTGACGCTGGCGAACGTGGCGCTGCTGGCGATCGGGATCGTCGCGGCGACCGCGGTGAGCCTGGTGGGGATGCGGCACTACCTGCTGGACCAGATCGACACCCAGCTGATCAAGACCCGGGACTCGATCGCCGGTACGGGGCTCACCCTGCGGAAGCTGGACTCGCTGTCGGCGCTGAGCTTCCTGCGCGACCGGATGGCGCCCGGGGAGAGCGACGAGGAGTCCACGGCGGACACGGTGTTCACCGCGGTGGACTCCACCGGGCGGCCCGTGTCGCTGTTCGGTGTGCCGCCGACCGCGGCCCAGAGCGACCTCGCCGAGGCGGTGCGCGACCCGCACGCGCTCACCCTCGCCGCCGGTCCGGGCGATGTCAGCATGCGCGGCGCGTCGTACCGGGTGACGGCCACCCGGCTCGGGGACGGCACCTACGTCCTGATGGCGACCTCCACCGAGGCCCTGCACCAGGGCATCACCAAGGCCCTCAAGCTCGATCTCGCCGTCGGCACCCTGCTGCTGGCGCTCCTCGCCTGTCTGACGCTGTTCAGCGTGCGGCGGCGGATGCGGCCGCTGGAGGACATGGTGGAGACGTCGTCGGCGATCGCGGAGGGCGATCTGACCCGCCGGGTGCCCTCCAGCCGGGAGACCAGCCTGGAGGTGGAGCAGCTGCGGCTCGCCCTGAACTCCATGCTCCACCAGGTGGAGGCGGCGTACCGCACGCGCGAGCGCAGCGCGGGCCAGCTGCGCCGGTTCGTCGCCGACGCCTCGCACGAGCTGCGCACCCCGCTGTCCGCGATCCGCGGCTATCTCCAGCTGTACGACCAGGGGATGCTGCGGGAGCCGGAGGAGCGCAAGCGGGCCTGGGACCGGATGAACGGCGAGGTGGACCGGATGGGCCGGCTCGTCGACGAACTGCTCACGCTGGCCCGGCTGGACCAGCGGCCCGAGCTGCGGCTGCGGAACGTGGACGTGAGCCGGCTGGTGCGGGACGCGGCCGAGGACCTGCGGGCGCAGCAGCCGGACCGGCCCGTCGCGGTCCACGCGGACGGGACCATGCTGGTGCGGGCCGACGAGTCGGGGCTGCGCCAGGTGCTGGGCAACCTGGTGGCCAACGTCCGCACGCACACGCCCGCGGAGGTGCCGGTCCGGCTCGGTGTGGAGCGCGTGGACGGGATCGTCCGGCTGTCGGTACGCGACGAGGGGCCGGGCCTCACGTCGGAGGACGCGGCGCGGGTCTTCGACCGCTTCTTCCGCGCGGGCGGCGGCGCGGGCAGCGGCCTGGGCCTGGCGATAGTGCAGGGCGTGGTCCGCGCCCACGGCGGCGAGGTGACCGTCCACACGGCCCCGGGCGAGGGCCTGGACGTCAGGGTGGAACTCCCGACCCGCCCGAAGTCCTGCGTCTGACCGATTGGTTCTAGGTGCTCGCCAGGACCAGGGCCCAGACCGTCTTGCCGTGGTGGCCTCTGGTCCAGACGCCCCAGGCGGTGGACAGGTGTTCCACGAGGTGCAGGCCTCTGCCGTGTTCCTCGCCTTCGGTGACCGGCCGCAGGCGGGGTTCCCGGTGGTCCTCGTCGGAGACCTCGATGAGGCAGGAGCCGTCCGCGAGCGCGGTGACCGCCACCTCGAACTCCCGCTCCCGCAGGGGCCCGTGGCGGATGACGTTGGTGGCCAGCTCGGACACCACGAGGACCGCGTCGGTCAGCGCCCGGTCGTCCGGGCCGTGCCCCCAGTCGGCCAGATGGTCCCGCACCCGGCGCCGGGCCAGCCCGACGGACGCCGGATGCCGGGGCAGCCGGAAGGAGTTGCGTCTCAGCACGTCTGCTCCTCACCCCGCGCACAGCTCCGTCACATCGCACCCCGACGGGTGACTGCCCGCGCCGGTGGGGACGCATGCCCGAACGGGCCGGATCCGCCTGACGGACCGGCCCCTCGGGTCACTCCTGCGGTGGGTGGGTCCGGGGGGTCAGATCCAGTCCAGGGACCACAGCCGGAACACGCCGTTGCCGTCGGCCAGATACTGGCCGCCGCCGATGCTGGCGTCGGCGACGACGTACTCCTTGCGCTGCCACAGCGGGATCACCGGCACCTCGTCGGCGACGGTCTGCTGGAGGCCCTTGAAGTCGTCGGCGACCTGGCTGCGGTCGGCGTACTGCTGGCTGTTGGTGATGTAGCCGTCGACGGCCTTGTTGCTGAAGCCGGTGTTCATGGTGGAGTCGGTGCCGACGAGCGGACCCGCGTAGGTGTCCGGGTCGGGATAGTCGGCGACCCAGCCGACCGCGTACGCGTCGAGCTTGCCGCTCGCCCAGCGTTTCTGGAAGTCGGTCCACTCGTAACCCTTGACGTTCACCTTGAACAGACCGGACGCCTCGAGCTGCCGCTTGAGCTCCTTCGCCTCGGCCTCGGCGGCACCGCTGCCCAGGCCGTAGCCGTAGGTGAAGCTGACCGGGGTGCTGACGCCGGCCTGCTGAAGCAGCGCGCGGGCCTTCGCCGCGCTCGGCTTGGGGTAGGTGTCGAAGAAGGACGTCGTGTGGCCGGTGAGTCCGGCCGGGATGAGCGAGTACAGCGGGTCGACCGTGCCGTCGTACACGGTCGCGGCGAGCTTCTCGCGGTCGACCAGCCAGGCCAGCGCCCTGCGCACGTCCACCGAGTGCAGCGGCGAGGACGCGCGGGTGTTGAAGTACAGGTTGCGGGTGTCGGAGCTGTCGGCCTCGGTGACCCGCATGTCGGGGTCGCTGGCGTTGAGGGAGGCGAGGACGGCGGGCGGCAGCTGCCGGGTCGCCACGTCGACCTCCTTGGCCTTCCACCCCTTCTCCAGGGCGTCCGGGTCGGCGTAGTAGCGCAGTTCGACGGGCGCGCCGGTCTTCACCGCGCCGCGGTAGCGGGTGTTGGGTTCGAGGTGGGCCCGCTTGCCCTTCGTGTACGACGTCAGCGTGTACGGGCCGGTGCCGTCGACGCCGGTGCCGAGTCGCAGGCCGTCGGCCGCGTAGCGGGTGTGGTCCACGATCGACCCGGCGCCGGTGGCCACCTTGAACGGGAAGGTGGCGTCCGGGGTCGTCAGATGGAACGTGACCTTCAGCCCGTCCGCGTCCACCGACTTCAGGGTGGACAGCAGCGAGGCGGGCCCCACATCGGCGTTGATCTTCTTGACCCGGTCGAAGGAGAACTTCACGTCCTCGGCGGTCACCTTGCGACCGCTGGGGAAGGTGAGGTCGTCCCGCAGCTCGCAGATGTACGTCGTCAGGCCGCCGCGCGGGAAGGAACAGCTCTTGGCGGCGTCCGGGACGGGCGAGACGCCGCCCGGCTCGTACGTCAGCAGCGACTGGAAGACGTTGTTGAACAACGCCCAGGAACCGGCGTCGTAGGCGCCCGCCGGATCGAGTGACGTGATGGTGTCCGTCGTGCCCACGGTGATGGTGGCTTCGCTGTCCTCCTGCGACGGCAGCAACTGCCAGCCGCCCACTCCGACGACGGCGAGAACCAGCA
The DNA here is from genome assembly GCF_040630405.1 of Streptomyces sp. NPDC005811. Taxonomy (NCBI): domain Bacteria; kingdom Bacillati; phylum Actinomycetota; class Actinomycetes; order Kitasatosporales; family Streptomycetaceae; genus Streptomyces; species Streptomyces sp. NPDC005811. The sequence continues at coordinate 14,089 of NZ_JBEXXK010000034.1, read as the reverse complement.
GTGCCACGAGGATCCGCATGCGAACCGAGCGCATGGTGATGTCCTGCCTCCCCCGGGCCACAAGAGGGCCCAGTACTACACAGAAAGCCACCCCCCTTGGTGGCGGGGCTCACCTAACCACACGTGTTTCAGCGGGCGGAAGAGACTTCTGGGTAGATGAGAAAGAACTTACCGACGCCGTGTTTCCACCGGATTTCACAGCCAACTCCCAGACTCCGGCTCACGCCTGACGGGACGCCAGCTCGATCACCGTGATGTCCGAGGGCGCGCCCACGCGGGTGGGCGGCCCCCAGGCGCCGGCGCCCCGGGAGACATAGAGCTGGGTGTCGCCGTAGCGGTCCAGACCGGCCAGGGTCGGGTTCGCCGCCTCGGCGATCAGGTTGCCGGGGAAGAGCTGGCCGCCGTGGGTGTGGCCGGAGAGCTGGAGGTCGACGCCGTGGCGTACGGCGTCGTGGATCTGGACGGGCTGATGGGCCAGGAGCACGCACGCGCGCGTGGTGTCGCGGTCGCCGAGGGCCTTGTCGAAGTCGGGGCCCTGGCCCTCGCTCTCACCTGCGATGTCGTTGACGCCGGCCAGGTCGAACCAGGGGAGTTCGGTGCGCTCGTTCTCCAGGGGGTCGATCCCGAGGCGGCGCACCTCCTCGACCCACTGGGCGGCGCCGGAGAAGTACTCGTGGTTGCCGGTGACGAAGAAGCTGCCGTGCCGGGCCCGCAGCCGGGCGAGCGGGGCGGCGGCCGGACCCAGGTCCTTCACACTGCCGTCGACGAGGTCGCCGACGACGGCGATCAGATCGGGCTGGGTGCCGTTGATCGTGTCGACGACCTTCCGCGCGAAGTCCCGGCCGAGGACCGGGCCGAGGTGGATGTCGCTGACGACCGCGATCCGGTAGCCGTGCGCGGTGCGCGGAAGCTTGGCCAGCGGGACGGTGACCCGCTTCACCTTCGGACCGCGCAGCACCCCGTAGGTACCGGCGCCGACGGTCCCCACGGCCACGGCGGCGGCCGCGCCGCCGACCACCCGGGAGACGAAGAGACGCCGCGAGGGCGCACGATTTTCGGCCGCTTCGAGAACGGGGCCGGGCCCTTCGCTCCGCGTGGGAGCGGCGCGGGGCCCTTCGGTTGCGGGAGCGGCGCGGGGCCCTTCGGTCTGTGTGGGGGCGGGGGCGAGCCCTTCGGGCTGCGTGGAGGCGGGGCCGGACTCTCCCGCCTCCGCGGGGGCGGGCTCTCCTCCCTCCGCGGGGCCGGGCTCTCCCGCCTCCGCAGGGGCGGGCTCTCCTCCCTCTGCGGGGGCGGGCCGCCCGGGCGGTGGCTCCTGGGTGGTCCCGGCTTGGGGCGGTCCGGCCGGACCGCTACGGGCCCCCGCCGGGACCGGGACCGGCTTCGGCTGCCCGGCGCGGGCCCGTCGGTCCAGGAAGCGGCGCAGCAGGGGGCGTACGAGCTCGCCCGCCACGACCCCCAGCAGCAGGTAGATCGACAGCGCGAGCCACAGGAAGCCCGGCCAGGCCAGGGTGCGCTGGAGCCAGAAGGGGGCGCCGGTGCGCTCCGCGACGAGGGCGCCGATCGCCAGGGCCCAGCCGCCCGCGATCAGCACGGCGCCGCCCCGGCGCGCCCGGCCGGGCCGACGGGTGGTGTCGCGGAACAGACGGCGCCACAGGTACCAGTTGGCGCCGACCAGGACCGTCAGCGCGAGCAGCGCGAAGAGGATCACCATCGGCTATGACGTCCGGCGCAGTGCGCGCAGACCGCGCAACCCGATGACCCCGATGGCCGTCCCCAATACGAAGGAGACGACGGCGAGCGTCAGGTGCACCCAGAAGTACGCGGTGGGATGCCCGTCGTCGAAGGCGAGACCGCTGCCGTCCTTGACCAGATTCTTGACGAAAGTGACCCAGATGACCCAGCTCCACACCCCGAAGGCGAGCAGGAACCAGGAGAGGGGGCGGCTGAGCTTCATGGGTTCAGTATCACCGTCGGGTGTCCGGTTCGATGACCGGGGTGGGGAGGGCGGCGGGACTTCCCGTCGGCCGCCAGGTACGTTCTGCGTCGTGCCCGCACCCATGAAGCAGACCGTCAGGCGATCCCTGCTGGTCACCGCAGCGTCCCTCACCTCTCTCGCGCTGACCGCGCCCGTCTCCCTCGCCGCGCCGAGTCCCACCCCCTCCAAGAGCCCGTCCCCCTCGGCCACTCCGCCGGCGGCCATGTCCTCGGTCGGCGGCGCCCGGCTCGGGCAGGCCGGGACGCAGGTGGCGCTCGCCGGGGACGCGCCGGTGGTGCCGAAGGACCTCACCGCGCGGTCGTGGATCGTCGCGGACGCCGAGTCGGGCGACGTGCTGGCGGCGCACAACGCGCACTGGCGGCTGCCCCCGGCGAGCACGATGAAGATGCTGTTCGCGGACACCGTGCTGCCGAAGTTCCCGAGGACCACCGAGCACAAGGTGGTGCCGAAGGACCTGGCGGGCATCGGGTCGGGCTCCAGCCTGGTGGGGATAAAGGAGGACGAGACGTACTCGGTGCACGATCTGTGGCTGGGTGTGTTCCTGCGCTCCGGCAACGACGCCGTGCATGTGCTGTCGTCGATGAACGGCGGGGTCGCGGGCACGGTCAAGGAGATGAACCAGCACGCCGAGGAGCTCCAGGCCCTCGACACGCACGTGGTCTCGCCCGACGGCTACGACGCGCCCGGCCAGGTCTCCTCCGCGTACGACCTGACGCTGATCGCGCGGTCGGGGCTGCAGAAGAAGGACTTCCGGGAGTACTGCTCGACCGTCACGGCCAAGTTCCCGGGCGAGACGAAGAAGAACAAGAAGGGCAAGAAGGTCCGTTCGTCCTTCGAGATCCAGAACACCAACCGGCTGCTGGCCGGCGACTACGACATCTCGCAGTACCCGGGCATCGCGGGCGTCAAGAACGGCAACACCACCAACGCGGGCGCGACCTTCACCGGGGTGGCCGAGCGGGCCGGGCGGGTGCTGCTCGTCACGGTGATGAACCCGGAGAAGAGCGACCACAACGAGGTCTACAAGGAGAGCGCCAAGCTGTTCGACTGGGGGTTCGCGGCGGCCGGGAAGGTGACGCCGGTGGGCGAGCTGGTCCCGCCGCGGGGGGCGGCTCCCACCGCGCAGGCCAGTGCGCAGCCGGGCGCGAACCCGTCCTCCGGCGCGTCCTCCGGGGCCGGCCGGGGCGGCACCTCGCAGCAGCCGGTGGCGAGCGCGGTCGCCGACGACGGCGCGCGCGGCATGTGGACCGCGCTGGGCATCACCGGCGGGGTGCTGGTGCTGCTGGCCGCCGGCGCGTACGTCGTCAACCGCCGCTGGCCCCTCCCGGATCTGGTACGCCGTCGCCGGTGACGTCCTCGTCGAACGCGCTGTCAGGTGCACTTCCCGTCGCCGTCCACGCGGCGCTGTACAGGACCAGTTTCGAGGTGAAGTTGATCCACAGGAGCAGGGCGATGGGGACGCCGAACGCGCCGTACATGCTCTTGCCCGCCACGTTCTGCATATAGCCGCTGAGCAGCAGCTTGAGCAGTTCGAAGCCGACCGCGCCGATCAGCGCGGCGACGATCAGGCGGCGGCGGGTGGGCTCGACGCCGGGCAGCAGGGTCAGGACGTAGAGGAGGAGCAGGAAGTCGGCGAGGACGGCGATGGTGAAGGCGGCGACCCGCAGCAGGATGCCGCCCCAGCCCGCCTTGTCGATGCCGAGGGCGTCGGTGATCCGGCCGACCAGGGCGGAGGCGACGGTGGAGATGGCGAGGGTGACCAGGACCGCGCCGCCGAGGCCGACCAGGATGCCCGCGTCCTTGCCCTTGCTCAGGACCGGGTTCTCCTCCTGGTCGGGCAGCTCCCACACCGCCCGCAGACAGTCCCGCATCTGACCGACCCAGCCGATGCCGGTGAACAGCAGCAGGGCGCCGGCGATGAGGCCGACGGTGCCGGCGTTCTGCACCAGGTTGTGGATGTCGAGCTGGTCGGAGATGCCGGGGACCTGGTCGGCGATCTTGTTCTGGAGTTCCTGCTGCTGGGACTCGCTGAGGGTGGCGGCGGCGATCGCGGCGGCCAGGGTGAGCAGCGGGAACAGCGCGATGAAGCTGATGAACGTCATCGCGGCGGCGAGCCGGGTCCATTTCACCCGGTCCAGGCGTTCGTACGACCGCCACGCGTGCGTGGCCATGAGGCGGGTGACCCACGGCCCGACACCGGGAAGCTTCTTCAGCCAGTCCATGATCCGACTCTGCCCTGCTCGGCGGGAATGACGCGGAAGACCGGGGTCCGAGTACCCCGGATGCCGTGGGCCATTTCGGGGAGAAAAGGGATGTTTCCCAAGGGGTCGCGCAAGAACCGGCGATACGGTCGCCCCCATGCCTGAAGCCTTCGGTCTCCCCCGGTCCCTCCTCGTCCTCGGCGGTACGTCGGAGATCGCACTGGCGACCGCGCGCCGGCTGATCGCACGCCGCACCCGCACGGTGTGGCTGGCCGGACGCCCTTCCCCCGCCCTGGAGTCGGCCGCCGCCGATCTGCGCGCCCTCGGCGCCGACGTCCGTACGGTCGCCTTCGACGCCCTCGAACCCGACCGCCACGAGACCGTCCTCGGCACGGTGTTCGCGCAGGGCGCCGTCGATCTCGTGCTGCTCGCCTTCGGTGTCCTCGGCGACCAGGCGCACGACGAGCGCGCCCCCTCGGCCGCGGTGCGGGTCGCGCAGACCAACTACACCGGCGCGGTGTCGGCGGGCCTGGTGAGCGCCCACGCGCTCCAGACGCAGGGCCACGGGGCGCTCGTCGTGCTCTCCTCCGTCGCCGGGGAGCGGGCCCGCCGCTCGGATTTCATCTACGGCTCCAGCAAGGCCGGGCTGGACGCGTTCGCGCAGGGGCTGGGGGACGCGTTGCAGGGGACCGGCGTGCACGTCATGGTCGTACGGCCCGGGTTCGTGCGGACGCGGAGGACGGCGGGACGCCCCGAGGCGCCGCTCGCGACCACGCCGGAGGAGGTGGCGGCGGCGGTGGAACTGGGGTTGCGGCGGCGGTCGGAAGTGGTGTGGGTGCCGGGGGCGTTGAGGGTGGTCATGGCGGGGTTGCGGCATGTCCCTCGGGGGGTGTTCCGGCGGCTGCCCGTCTGAGTCCTCAGCGTGTCGGCAGGGAATCCCGGTCCGTGTGGGCCGTCTGCGGGGGGATCATCGGACCGCCGAAGGTGTACTCGCGGAGCTGGCGCCAGACCCCGTCGGGGCCCTGTTCGTGGAGGGCGAAGCCGGTGCAGGACCAGTCGGCCTCGTAGCCGGAGAGGTCCTCGAAGGCCCGGTCCATGGCCTCCTCGTCGATGCCGTGCGCCACGGTGACGTGCGGGTGGTACGGGAACAGCAGCTCGCGCACCAGCGGACCGGAGGGGTCCCGGACGAGCTGCTGGAGCCAGGCGCAGACCTCGGCGCCCTCGACGAGCTTCAGGTACACCACCGGCGACAGCGGGCGGAAGGTGCCGGTGCCGCACAGCCGCATCGGGAAGGGGCGGCCGGTCGTGGCGACCTCGATGAGGTGGGCGTCGACGGCCGGCAGGTCGCTCGCCTCGATCTCCGTCGGCGGCAGCAGCGTGACATGCGTGGGGATGCCGTGAGCAGCGGCGTCGCCGAAGCCCGTGCGCCGCTCCTGGAGCAGGCTGCCGTGAGGCTCCGGGACCGCGATCGACACGCCGATCGTTACGGTCCCCACGTCGTCTCCTGTCGTCATGTCCGATGAGATGCCGGCGAGCTGCCGGTGAGGTGCCGGGTTCGTACTCAGTCGTCTCAGTCGTACGGCTATCGACTGTACGGCCACGGCTGTGCTCTGGGCAGGCGCAGAGGAAGTGATGTGCAGCGCTCTGCCCGGAGGAACGTGTGTGCGGTGCGCCCCGGGTGCTCCCGAGCGCCTTCAGTGCTTCGCGGGCAGGAAGCCGACCCTCTCGTACGCCTGGGAGAGCGTCTCCGCGGCGACGGCACGGGCCTTCTCGGCGCCCTTGGCGAGGATCGAGTCCAGCGTCTCCGGGTCGTCCAGGTACTGCTGGGTGCGGTCCCGGAACGGGGTGACGAAGTCGACGACGACGTCCGCTAGGTCGGTCTTCAGGGCGCCGTACATCTTGCCCTCGTACTCCTGCTCCAGCTGCGCGACGCTCTTGCCGGTGAGGGTGGAGTAGACGGTGAGCAGGTTGCTGACGCCCGGCTTGTTCTCCAGGTCGTAGCGGACGACCGTGTCGGTGTCCGTGACCGCGCTCTTGACCTTCTTCGCGGTGGCCTTCGGGTCGTCGAGCAGGTTGATGAGGCCCTTCGGCGTGGACGCCGACTTGCTCATCTTGATCGACGGGTCCTGGAGGTCGTAGATCTTCGCCGTCTCCTTGAGGATGTACGGCTTCGGGATGGTGAAGGTCGCGCCGAAGCGGCCGTTGAAGCGCTCGGCGAGGTCACGGGTCAGCTCGATGTGCTGGCGCTGGTCCTCGCCGACCGGGACCTCGTGGGCCTGGTAGAGCAGGATGTCGGCGACCTGGAGGATCGGGTACGTGAACAGGCCGACGCTGGCGCTCTCGGCGCCCTGGCGGGCGGACTTGTCCTTGAACTGGGTCATCCGGGACGCCTCGCCGAAGCCGGTGAGGCAGTTCATGACCCAGGCGAGCTGGGCGTGCTCGGGGACGTGGCTCTGCACGAAGAGGGTGCAGCGCTCGGGGTCCAGACCGGCCGCGAGGAGCTGGGCGGCGGCCAGCCGGGTGTTGGCCGTGAGGTCCTTCGGGTCCTGCGGGACCGTGATCGCGTGCAGGTCGACGACCATGTAGAAGGCGTCGTGGGACTCCTGGAGGGCCACCCACTGGCGGACGGCGCCGAGGTAGTTGCCCAGGTGGAACGAGCCGGCGGTGGGCTGGATGCCGGAGAGCACGCGGGGTCGGTCTGAGGCCATGTTCATCATTGTCTCAGAGAGCGGTGAGTGGTTTCGGTGCGTGGGTTTCGGTGGGCGGGGAAGCTGCGGCGCCGTGGTGGCTGGTCGCGCAGTTCCCCGCGCCCCTAAAAACACCTTCAGCCGAGGTCGATTTCCGGGTACAGCGGGAAGCCCGCGACCAGGTCCGTCGCGCGCTGGGAGATCTCCTCCGCCACCTTCGCGTCCAGGACGTGGGACGCCTTGCTCGGCGCGCCGGACTTCGTCGTGCCCTGCTCGGTGGTGGTGAGGACGCGGTCGATCAGGCCCGCGACCTCGTCCATCTCCGCCGTGCCGAGACCGCGCGTGGTCAGGGCCGGGGTGCCGATGCGGATGCCCGAGGTGTACCAGGCGCCGTTCGGGTCGGCGGGGATCGCGTTGCGGTTGGTGACGATGCCCGAGTCGAGGAGGGCGGCCTCGGCCTGGCGGCCGGTGAGGCCGTAGGAGGAGGCGACGTCGATCAGGTTGAGGTGGTTGTCGGTGCCGCCGGTGACCAGGGTTGCGCCCCGGCGCGTCAGGCCCTCGGCCAGCGCGCGGGAGTTGTCGACGATCCGCCGGGCGTAGTCCTGGAAGGCGGGCTGCCGGGCCTCGGCCAGGGCGACGGCCTTGGCGGCCATCACGTGCGGGAGCGGGCCGCCGAGGACCATCGGGCAGCCGCGGTCGACCTGGTCCTTGAGGGAGTCGTCGCACAGGACCATGCCGCCGCGCGGGCCGCGCAGGGACTTGTGGGTGGTCGTGGTGACGATCTGGGCGTGCGGGACCGGGTCGAAGTCGCCGGTCAGGACCTTGCCGGCGACCAGGCCCGCGAAGTGCGCCATGTCGACCATGAGGGTCGCGCCGACCTCGTCGGCGATCTCGCGCATGATCCGGAAGTTCACCAGGCGGGGGTACGCGGAGTAGCCGGCGACGACGATCAGCGGCTTGAACTCCCGGGCCTGGGCGCGCAGGGCGTCGTAGTCGATGAGGCCGGTCGCCGGGTCGGTGCCGTAGGAGCGCTGGTCGAACATCTTGCCGCTGATGTTCGGGCGGAAGCCGTGGGTGAGGTGGCCGCCCGCGTCCAGGGACATGCCGAGCATGCGCTGGTTGCCGAAGGCCTGGCGCAGCTCGGCCCAGTCGGCCTCGGTGAGGTCGTTGACCTGGCGGACGCCGGTCTTCTCCAGGAAGGGGACCTCGACGCGGTCGGCGAGGACGGCCCAGAAGGCGACCAGGTTGGCGTCGATGCCGGAGTGCGGCTGGACGTAGGCGTGGCGGGCGCCGAAGAGTTCGCGGGCGTGCTCGGCGGCGAGCGCCTCGACCGTGTCGACGTTGCGGCAGCCGGCGTAGAAGCGGCGGCCGACGGTGCCCTCGGCGTACTTGTCGCTGAACCAGTTGCCCATCGCGAGGAGGGTGGCCGGGGAGGCGTAGTTCTCGGAGGCGATCAGCTTGAGCATCTCGCGCTGGTCGTGGACCTCCTGGCCGATGGCGTCGGCGACGCGCGGCTCGACGGCGCGGATCACGTCGAGGGCGGCGCGGAAGGCGGTGGACTCGGTGGACAGGGGTGCGGACTCGGCAGACATTCGGGACCTCCGGACATGCGTTCGGCGTTCACGGTTCGGCCCAGGCGCACGGCACTCTGCTGCTCACGAGCCGCTCCCCGATGGTCCGTCCCATCCCAGCGCGCCAGTCACGGCCCGCCGTCAGCCTACCGGCCGCGGGTGGCGGGGAAGGCGCCGCGTCCACCATGCGAGCGACCCGGGAAGAGCGCACGCTGGAGGTCCCGGGAGGTCCCGTGACCACGACCGAGGCGCTGATCGCCGCCGCCGACGCGCACAGCGCGCACACCTATCACCCGCTGCCGGTGGTGATCGCCACGGCCGAGGGGGCGTGGATGACGGATGTACGGGGGCGGCGGTACCTGGATCTGCTGGCGGGCTACTCGGCGCTGAACTTCGGGCACGGCAACCGGCGGCTGGTCGAGGCGGCGAAGGCGCAGCTGGAGCGGGTGACGCTGACGTCGAGGGCGTTCCACCACGACCGGTTCGCCGCGTTCTGCACCGAGCTGGCCGCGCTGTGCGGCAAGGAGATGGTGCTGCCGATGAACACGGGCACGGAGGCGGTGGAGACGGCCGTGAAGACCGCCCGGAAGTGGGGCTACCGGGTGAAGGGGGTCCCGGCGGAGACGGCGAAGATCGTCGTCGCCGGTCACAACTTCCACGGCCGTACGACGACGGTCGTCAGCTTCTCCACCGACCCCGAGGCCCGGGCGGACTACGGGCCGTACACGCCCGGCTTCGCGATCGTCCCGTACGGGGACGTCACCGCGATGCGGGCGGCGGTGACCGACAACACGGTGGCGGTGCTGCTGGAGCCGGTCCAGGGCGAGGCGGGGGTGATCGTCCCGCCGGCGGGCTATCTGCCGGCGGTGCGGGAGCTGACCCGGCAGCGCGGGGTGCTGTTCGTCGCCGACGAGATCCAGTCGGGGCTCGGCCGGACGGGGCGGACCTTCGCGTGCGAGCACGAGGGCGTCGTACCGGATGTGTATGTGCTGGGGAAGGCGCTCGGGGGCGGGATCGTGCCCGTGTCGGCGGTGGTGGCGGACGCGGCGGTGCTCGGGGTGTTCCGGCCCGGGGAGCACGGGTCGACGTTCGGCGGGAACCCCCTCGCGTGCGCGGTCGCGCTGGAGGTGATCGCGATGCTGCGGACGGGCGAGTACCAGGAGCGGGCCGCGCTGCTCGGGGAGCGGCTGCACCGGGGGCTGGGGGCGCTGGCCGGCACCGGGCGGGTGACGGCGGTGCGGGGGCGCGGGCTGTGGGCGGGCGTGGACATGGCTCCGGAGTTCGGGTCGGGGCGGGAGGTGGCGGAGCGGCTGATGGGCCGGGGCGTCCTGGTGAAGGACACCCGCGGCCCGACGATCCGCATCGCACCGCCCCTGGTCATCACCGAACGGGACCTGGACTGGGGGCTGGAGCAGCTCGGGGCGGTGCTGGGGGGCTAGGTGGAGGATGCGGGACCGGGGTCAGCCGGTGGTCCACTTCTGGTTGGCGCCGCCCGAGCAGGTCCAGATCTGGAGCCGGGTCGCGTTGGCCGGGTTGTTGCCGGTCACGTCCAGGCACTTGTCGGCCTGGGGGTTGACGATGTCGTTCGCCCCGCTGACGGCCCACTTCTGGTTGGGGCCGCCGGTGCAGTCCCAGAGCTGGACCGTGGAGCCGTCGGCGGTGCCGTTGCCGGTGACGTCCAGGCACTTGCCGAGCGCGCGGATCGTGCCGTCGGAGCCCACGGTCCACTGCTGGGCGGCGGTGCCGTTGCAGTCGTAGAGCTGTACGGGTGTCCCGTTGGCGGAGTTCGCGCCGGCGACGTCCACGCACTTGCCGGCCAGACCCCTGATCGGCGCGCCGGTGGACGTGCCGCCGGTCGTCACCGACACCGAGTCGACCACCAGTTGCTGCGGGAACGCGGTGGAGGCGTCCGGGTCGCCCGGCCAGTAGCCGCCCACGGCGAGGTTCAGGATCAGGAAGAACGGCTTGTCGAACACCCAGGTCCGGCCGCCCAGGTCGGCCGGGGTGCGGCGCTCGTAGACGGTGCCGTCCACGGACCAGGTGAGCGCGCCGGGTGCCCAGTCCACCGCGAAGGTGTGGAAGGCGTCGGCGAAGACCTGGCCGCCCGGCAGCGTGTAGGCGGCGCCGATGCCGCCCGAGCCCGAGTAGCCGGGGCCGTGGACGGTGCACGGTGGAGGGCTCGAAGCCGGAGAACTGAAGTTCCCGAATCGAATGCGTGACCTTCATGGGTGGTGCTCGTTTCCCATGGCGACGGGGTATTCGAGTGAGTCCGGACGGGGGTGGCAGGGTGGGTGAGCTGCGGAGCATTGCGGCGTCGTTCGTTGCGTCCGGTCCAAGTGGTGTGGCCGTCCGGACCCGTCTCAAGGGGCTGACGCTGGGAGATGAGGAGGTGTTGCGTCTGGTGGGGGCGCATCTGGGGTCGTTGGCTTCGAGGGATCTCAAGGCGCGCTGCCGGGACGGCCTGGAGCATTCCGGGGAGGCGTGGGCGGTGCGGAAGCGGGAGCTGACACCTGCCTCGTCGTCACGGTGGGCGGGCAGTATCACCAAGGCCACGCACGATCAGTGGGCGCTGGCCCGCCGCTGCCAGCTGGTGTACGTCCAGAACTTGGAAGCGGGCATCCACACGAACGAGGACCGGCTGGCGCTGCCGGTCGGGCAGAAGGGGACGAAGACGGCGCCCGGGGGTTACCGGTCCCAGCGGGAATGGCACGCCAAGTCGCGGCGGCTGCATGTACTGGAGGACCGGCTGACCGCCGCGCGGGCGGACCGCGAGGCCGGTGTTGTGCGCGTCGTGCGCGGCGGCAAACAGCTGGCCCGCACCCGCCACCACCTGGAGGCGGCCCAGCTGACCGAGTCGGCCTGGCGTGGGCGGTGGGAGGCAGAGCGCTGGTTCTGCCAGGCGGACGGGGAGTCCGGCAAGCGGTACGGCAACGAGACGATCCGCGTCAGCCCCGACGGCGAGGTCAGCATCAAACTCCCTACGCCACTCGCGCATCTCGCCAACGCCGCGCACGGCCGGTACGTCCTTGCCTGCCGGGTGACGTTCGCGCACCGGGGCGGGGAGTGGGCGGATCGTGTCGTGGCCAACCGGGCCATCGCCTACCGCATCCACCTCGATACGAGGCGGGGGCGCTGGTATGTGACCGCGTCCTGGCAGATCCCGCCCACCCCCACGCTTCCGATCGAGGCGGCCCTCGCCCACGGTGTGATCGGCGTCGACATGAACGCCGATCACCTGGCTGCCTGGCGCCTGGACACCCACGGCAACCCAATGGGTGCGCCGCGCCGCTTCTCCTACGACCTGACCGGTACCGCCGTGCACCGGGACGCCCAGGTCCGCCACGCCCTCACCCGCCTCCTGCACTGGGCCCGAACCTGCGGTGTGAAGGCGGTCGCGGTGGAGGATTTGGACTTCGCCGCGGAGAAGACCCGGGAGAAACACGGCCACCGCAAACGCTTCCGCCGGCTGATCTCCGGCATGCCCACCGGCCGCCTCCGCGCCCGGCTGACCTCGATGGCCGACGCCACGGGTATCGCGGTCATCGCGGTGGACCCGGCCTACACCAGCCGCTGGGGCGCCCAGCATTGGCAGAAACCCCTCACCACCACAACACGTAAGACCACTCGCCACGATGCTGCCACCGTGGCGATCGGAAGGCGCGCCCAGGGACACCCGATCCGGCGACGGACGGCACCGCCCCCACACGACCGGAGTGATCGTGCGGGGCATCGGACCGTCCAGGCCGGAACGGTTGTTCCTGGGCGTGAGGGAACCCGCCCCCGCATCCCCGGACCACGGACACGATCCGTCGGCGCCGGACGCGGAGCGAACGCGGGCAACCAGAACGCCCAACACCGTCCGGGGCGTTCGGCCGAGCACGAGACCTGGCAACAGGACTCACTCCCGCTCAGTCTCCAGGAACGGTAGAGCTTGAAGCAGCTGCGGATGAAACGGAGCCGGTGGTCGACGAAGCGGCCGGAGAGCCGGTCGAAGCCGATGTCCTCGACGGGGATGAACGCCGTGTCGAGGCCCGCCTGTTCGGCTGTCTCCTTGAGGTAGGCGACCGTCATCAGGTCCTCGCCGAGTTCGTCGGCGGTGGAGTGCGCGAAGTAGAGCGGGCCGCCGGGCGGCAGGAGCGGGGCCTGCTTACGCCAGGCCTCGACCAGGCGTTCGTGCAGGGAGTTCAACTGGTCGGCGCCCGGGAAGCGCTCCTCCATCCAGAACCACTGCGGGGAGGCCGCCTCCTAGACGGACGGGAGTTCGGCGCGCCGGTGCCAGGCCTCGGTGACGGCGGCGGCGACGCGCGGGTCGGTGATGCCGAGATCGGCCAGGCGTCCGGCGGTGACCAGGTGGTCCGCCGCCGCCAGACACATCCGGTGCAGCTCCTCGACGGTCTCCTCCAGGGCCTCGACCTCGTCGAGGGTGAAGGCGTAGTACGCGCTCTCGTCCCAGTAGGGGCGCAGGCTGCCGTCGGGGTGGCGGGTGAGCGGGTGGACGAGCCCCTGCTCCTCGACCGTCTCCTGCCAGCCGGGGCGGGGCTCGATGGTGTGGCGCTGCATCGCGTACGGCCGCTCAGCCGCCGCTGCTGCTGCCGGAGCCGGAGCAGCCGAAGCCGCCCCGGTCGACGGCCTCGTTCTTGCCTAAAGATCGGTGAGAGAGCGCGCACACCGGCCCCCCGGTGGGCGCCGCTCGCCTAGAGTCCGTTCGTGCTGTTGGGAATGGTGTGCGCGCTCGGCGCGGCGGTCTGCTTCGGTACGGCGACGGTGTTGCAGGCGATGGCCGCGCGCGCCGCGTCCGGTGGGGGCGGCGGGGAGGCGGCGCTGCTGCTGCGGGCGCTGCGGCAGTGGCGGTACGTGGCGGGGCTCGGCCTGGACGGGCTGGGGTTCGTCCTGCAGATCGCCGCGCTCCGCTCGATCCCGATCTACGCGGTGGCGGCGGCGCTGGCGTCCAGCCTCGCGGTGACGGCGGTGGTGGCGGCCCGGCTGCTGCGGGTGCGGCTGAGCCGCGGCGAGTGGGGCGCGGTGGCCGTGGTCTGCGCGGGGCTCGCCATGCTGGGGCTCGCCTCGGGCACGGAGGGCGAGGAGAGCGGGCCGGCGGTGCTGGAGTGGGTCATGCTCGGCACGGCGGTCGGGGTGCTGCTGCTGGGCGGGTCCGGGGGGCGGCTGCCGGAACGGGGGCGGGCGCTGGTGCTCGGCGTGGGGGCCGGGGTCGGGTTCGGGGTCGTCGAGGTGTCGGTACGGCTGATCGACTCGCTGTCCCCCGCGGACCTCGTCACCGATCCGGCGGTGTACGCGCTGCTGCTGGGCGGCGGGGCCGCGTTCCTGTCGCTCACCTCCGCGCTCCAGCGGGGCTCACCGACGACGGCGACCGCGGGGATGGTGATCGGCGAGACGATCGGGCCCGCGCTGGTCGGGGTGGTGTGGCTGGGCGACCGCACCCGGGAGGGGCTGGCGTGGCTCGCCGTCCTGGGGTTCCTGATCGCGGTGACGGGCGCCCTGACGCTGGCCCGCTTCGGCGAGGCCCCGGAGGAGACCCGGGCCTAGGTCGTGTCCGCAAAGTCAGGGCAGCCAGAGTCGTAGGCAGGCGATGGTGACCAGGGCTTTGTAGTGGCGGGCGCGTTTGTCGTAACGGGT